>NZ_JBFRCL010000023.1:0-132729 GCF_040965695.1 Paraburkholderia sp. BR10937 | reverse complement strand
GAGGCTCGGTGCTAAAAACCCCCTCCAGATAGATATAAAGGACTACAAAACAACCACACCCAGAACCAACCTCAACCCCGACATCTGTATTTAGCCGGGACCCCGACATCTGAAAATGGCTTTGACATGATTTGTATTCCTATGTTTATGGTTCGAAGCGGCGATGACGTCGTGAGGCGATCTGGCCTCAAGGCCGATTACGCTTGTGAAAGCAGTGGTCGTGAGTGTCAAGATTTCGAGCGCTGTTGGCGAAGAAAGGGCTGGATCAACGTTTTTTAAGCGGTCATGTGTCAAAGCGACAGGAATTGCCTGTCTTTGCTGTCATTACGGGGTGTGGGAGGCAGATTTCGCGGCTCAAAACGACAAGAGTTGGTTGGAAAACAGCGACATTAATTGGTGAAATCCACAGCCGCCGGCGGCGACAATTTACTGTGAATTTCGCGTCTGAGCTTTGGTACATTGTTCTTAACTTTTTTGTTGCCAAGCGGGACGTCGGCAATGCTGCAAGAAAAGCGACTCGCGACGTGTGTCAGAATAGGCAACGATGCGCGGCTGCCGTAGCGCCATTTGAAGACGCTGAAGTGACGAATGCCGAGGTAGTGAATTAGGTGGGTGATACGTCCGTGAAATAGTGTTTTTGCAGCATGCTGTATAAATTCGCCCATCGAAGCGCCTTGTGCGAACGATCCGGGATGTTGATGGATGTCAGACGTAGTGCTAGTAGTCGACTTGATATCAGCCTGCAAAAGCCGCGAGGGGAATGTGTTGTCTGTCGTTGAAGTTATAAGGATTGCCATGCATATCCACTGGGGAAGATTGGGCAATCAATAGTGAAAATAGATACCAACATCGGCGAGCCCGAGCAGGACTTCGAATTCGAGCGGCACATGAAGCGCGACCGCGCCAAGGCGCTGCGCGCCGAACTCTTTGCGCTCACCGGTGCGGCGGTGCAGTGAAGGCGCGATAACTGCGCCGCGCGAATTTCACAGCAGCGAACTGGATGAGATTCGGGCGGGGTATCGCGCGAAGTGCAACTTCATCATCGGAAATTGTCGCGAGTTTGCGTGATGCAGGCGACTCGATGAACGATTAACGCAAATGGATTTTCTGCTTGCGTTTGGGTGACGTGTTGTCGCCCGTCGGCTGGGATTTTCTCTATATCATCACATGCTGGCACCGGCATCCCGCGCCATGCGGGTAGATGCGGCCAGTAGCCGGGCGCACGCCGCTGTCCAATGCACGCGCGAATTCGTCTGTTCCGACGATGACTGCACGATTCCACGTTTCATAATCGTACCCATTCTTCGAAAGCTTCCAGGGGCCGCCATCGGCAGACGATGTTTTGCTCCGGCGTCAAAGGCGCCTGTGTATTTCGAGATACCGCTCAGTCGAGAGGGACACAGCGACGGAGCACTGCAAACAACGCGGAATCATAGGCGGGAGATAGCGATGAGGCGAGTCGTGTTCGCGATCGGATTAATGACAGCGCTAGCAATTGCGGTGTTTATATCAACGCGTAATGTCGATGAATTTCCCGACAAACGCCCGATATATGTCTCATGCGCAAGCTATGACGGGGTCTGTGTGCCACTAGGCGTTCCTTCTGGAATGTCGATTCGACTTTTCCCGTAGGTCCACGGCTTTTTCCGTATGAGCTCCATGTGCATCGCGGGGGCGCGCGACGATATTTAAAATTCAAAAGAGAAGTGAGGAGATTGAGATGAGACAGATGAAAAGGAAAAGCGCGAGTTGCAGGCGAATCGGTGTACGCGCGATGGCCTGCGGTGGATTGATGCTTGCCGGACCTATGTCGGTGTACGCGTTCCAGTTCAATTTGGGTGACGACATTGCGGGCCGTTGGGATAATACGATTCAGTATATCGGCGGTATGCGGGTAAGCGGCATCGATTCTGGAATTGGCAACAATCCGGTTTTCGACGAATCCGATTATAAATTCGATCGCGCCGGCAAGATCGTGACCAACCGCATTTCCGATCTTACCGAGTTGACGGTCTCCTACCGTCAAAATTACGGATTTCGTGTCAGCGCGTCGCTTTTCAAGGACTTTGCCTATAGCGGCTCCGTCAATTCCAATCCGGGTTTCGCGGCGCCCGGAGTGCCGTACTCGGCGCTCGGCTCATACCCGGGGAATCGATATTCATCCTATACACGCAGCTACTATGTGAACGGCGCGCAGTTGCTCGACGCGTTTGCGTATGGAAACTTCGATGTGGGTGGGCACTCGACATCGGTCAAGCTCGGGCGTCTGGCTGCGATCTGGGGCACGGCATTTTTCTTCGGCGACCAGAGCATCAGCTATGCCCAGAATCCTGTGGACGGAATCAAGGGTTCCGCAGCGCCGGGATCGACGCTCAAAGAGTTGGCCTTGCCACGTTCGCAACTCTACGTCCAGACCGACATCACGCCGGAACTCTCGCTGGCCGCCCAGTATTTCTTCGAGTTCGAGCACAATCTGTTGCCCGAAGGCGGGACCTATCTCGGGCTCTCCGATTTCCTCTTCAACGGGCCGACGCAACTGCTCGGCGCGATCCCGCGCGGCAATGACTTCAAGCCCAAGGACATGCATAACAACTTCGGCGTTCGGGCTACGTGGAGTCCGGATTTCATGGCAGGCGGCAATCTCAGCTTCTATTATCGCCGGCTCGACGAAGCTCAGCCCTGGGTGCTGTTCGGCCGCGATCCTGCGACTGGCGCGACCAATTACCATCTTTCGTATAACCAGAACGCCCAGTTGTACGGCGTCAGCGCGGAGGCCGGCGTCGGCAATCTCAGCACCGGTTTCGAGTTGTCGTACCGGCATAACACAGCGCTCAACTCGATCGCGGGCCCGTTGCCTTCCGACCCGTCGGGAAGAATAGGCGCGAGGGGCGATACGATCAACTTCGTGGCCAATGCGCTCGCACCGTTGAAAAAGACGCCGCTCTACGAGTCGGCAACGCTGATTGCGGAAGTGGCATTCACTCAGCGCGTGGGTGCGATCCAGAATGCCGGCCTCTACAACGGCACTGGCAACCGGATGGCGTGCCCGACAGGCAGCAAATGGGATGGTTGCGCGACGGACAGCTCAGTCGTCGCTGCGCTGCAATTCGATCCGAAATGGCTGCAAGTCTTTCCCGGCGTCGACCTCGACATGCCGATGTTCGTGATGTACGGGATCTACGGCAACACGCCTTCGTTGGCCACGACGATAGCGAATCAAGGTTCGCTGATCTATACGGTCGGACTGCACGCGCTCATCCACAACCGGTACAACGTGACGCTGCAGTACAACGGCTACCACAGTCATACCAGCGGATCGACCTCATTCGCGCCTGGCGGCCCGGCCTATTACGCGGGCGGCAACGGACCGTTCATGTGGAATGACAAACCGTGGATCTCGCTCACGTTTCAAACGACTTTTTAAAGCTCTCCGGTGCCGCGATTGTAATCGGACGTGTGCGCTGTGACTGGCTCATAGCGTCGAATAATGGATGAATGTCATCCAGCTGCCCTCACTAGTCTCGGCCACGGGTGCTCAATAAGATGGATCCGTGCATGAACCTAAAGTCGAAGGAGCCACGGATGAGCCATCCCACTGCAGTTGCCGATGTAATCGCTACCCGCCGCATCGAGTACCTGACCCGGGGCCGTCAACACGGGCCGGTCACGCGTTTGATGAGCCCTTCGGATTTGGGCGCCGTGCTGAAGCCGTTCGTTTTCCTCGATCTGGTCGATACGGACGGTATCTCGGCGCAGGGCTTCGGCCTGCATCCGCATTCCGGCATCGCGACGCTCACATGGATGATGGAGGGCAGCGTCGGTTACGAAGACACGATGGGCCGCAAGGGACAGATTTCGCGCGGCGGCCTCGAGTGGATGCGCGCGGGAACCGGCGCGTGGCACGGCGGCGATTTTGGCGATGGCGGCCCGGTTCGCGGATTCCAGCTCTGGATCGCGCTTCCTCGCGAAGCAGAGCTCGGCGAGGCCGAAAGCCTCTATCTGCAGGGCGACGCCATTGAGCGCGAGGGTCCCGCAGCGGTGCTGCTGGGGCGTTACGGTTCGGCGAAGAGCGCGATCGCGGCTCCGGCGCCCATCACCTATCTGGCGGTCACGCTCAAGGCCGGCGAACGCTGGCGCTTCCAGCCGCCGAAAGGGCAGACCGTCGGATGGTTGGCGATCGGCCGTGGCGAGCTTGCCGCTCCCGACGCGCTGCATGCCGGGGAGCTCGTGATTTTCGACGAGTCGGACGGCGCCATCGAATTGCTGGCCGAGACCGACGCGGAGTTCGTCATCGGCTCGGCGGTGAAGCACCCGCATGATCTGGTGCTCGGTTACTACTCGGTGCATACGAGCGCGGCCGCGTTGCAGACAGGCGAGGCGCGCATTCAGGAGATAGCGGTGCAGTTGCGTAACGAAGGAAGACTGGGCCGCTAATTGGCGCGTGCGTTGTCCGTATCAGGGGATTTTGGTGAAGATTACGCAAGTCGACGTGGTATCCACAGTTGTCCCGCAGCGTTTCGGACATCACGAGGGGCGCTTGCCGGTGGTCGTCGCGCGCATCAGAACCGATGCGGGCATAGACGGCATCGGGCACACGTTCAGCCTGAATGCCGAGTTTCAGCGCTCGCTCTCGGCCATGGTGCGCGATCTTGGAGACCTGATCGTCGGCAAGGATCCGAGACAGATCGAGCAGGTGTTCGCACGGATGATCTACCCGGCGAACTTCATGGGTCCGGGCGGCTTGCTGAACATCGCGGCATCGGCGCTCGATATTGCCTTGTGGGATCTGTGGGGCAAGGAAACGGGCCAGCCGCTGTGGCGTCTGCTAGGCGGCCATTCCAACCGGGTGCGGACCTATCAGAGCAACGCCGCGCTGAGCAGCCGGCCCGACGTGCTGCAGCGCCAGGCTGCGGATCTCGTCGCGCAGGGCCATCGTGCCGTCAAAATGCGGCCGCATACGGAGCGCGACGCTCGCGTGACCGATGTGGTGGCGCGCGTGCGCGCCATCCGTGAAGCAATAGGCTACGACGTCGACCTGATGTACGACGTCAATCAGACCTGGTCGCCGTCTCGTGCGATCCGCGTCGGGCGCGCGCTCGAGGAGTTCGAGCTGTTCTGGCTCGAAGATCCCACGGCGATGCACGATATCGAAGGCCAGGCGGCCATCGCCCAGGCGCTCGACGTGCCGATCTGCGCGGGCGAGTACCACTACGATCCGGTCTCCCTGCTGCGCCTGCTGAAGGCTCGCGCGGTGGACTACCTGATGATCGACATGTGCCGCATGGGCGGCATCACCCAGTTCCGCAAGGCTGCGGCGTTGGCAGAATCGTTCGGCGTTCCGGTCGCGAGCCACCTCATTCCCGAAGTCTTTGCTCACTGCATCGCCGCCGTGCCTAACGGGCTCATCGCTGAATGGATGGACTGGTCATCGATTCTTTTCGATGGCTTGCCCGTTCTCGAGGACGGTGCGCTGCATCTGAGTGAGCGTCCGGGGCATGGCCTCACGTTGCTCGACGACGTGGTGCACAAGTATCGCGTGATTTGACGGAGCCGGCAGCCATGACCGTGCGCGAATCCATAGCTTTCCGGAGGCCGATTTGAACGCAATTGCGAGTCCGACGTATCTCGACTCGATGACGACGCTAGCCGAGATTGCGCGGTTGCACGCGCAGCATCGGCCGCACGATGTGGCGTTGTCGTTCGATGTGCGCGAAACGACATACGGACAATTCGATGCGCGCACCAATCAGGTGGCGAACGCACTGATCGGCGCGGGCGTGGCTCCTGGCCAACGCGTCGCCTACCTGGGCAAGAACTGCGACCGCTACTTCGAGGTCCTGTTCGGCGCGGCGAAAGCCGGCGCCGTCACGACGCCGGTTGGCTGGCGCCTGGCACCCGCCGAGGCGGTACTCATTCTGGAGGACTGCGATGCGAGCGTAATATTCGTGGGCCCGGACGTCGCCGACCAGGCCAACGCGGTGCTCGAGCGCATTGCCGGGCGTCCGCTCGTGATCGCCATCGACGACGTGCCGGTCAATGGCGCGACGCGCTTCGATAGCTGGCTGTCCGGCGTGAGTGTGGAAAGTCCCGGCGTCGCGGTCGCACCATCGGACGTCGTGCTGCAGTTGTACACGTCGGGCACGACCGGCCGGCCCAAGGGCGTGATGCTCACGCACGACAATTTGCTGTCGAAGCAGCGCTACGCGGCCCGCGCCGAAATGGGCTGGTACCAATGGAGCGCCGACGACGTGAGTCTGGTGGCGATGCCCGTCGGGCACGCGGCCGGCAGCCTGTGGGGCATGCTCGGGCTGCTGTTCGGCGCGAAGGGCATTGTCGTGCGGGAGTTCGATCCGCTCAAGGTGCTGGACTTCGTCGAACGCGAGCGGATCTCGAAGATGTTCATGGTGCCTTCGGCGCTGCAGATCGTCGTGCGTCAGCCGCGTAGCCGCGAGGTCGACTACCGCAGGCTGAAGTGCATCGTTTATGGCGCGTCGCCGATGCCGGTGGATTTGCTGCGCGAATGCATGGACGTGTTCGGTTGCGGGTTTTGTCAGCAGTACGGCATGACGGAAACGAGCGGCGTGATCGTCTATCTTCCGCCGGCCGATCACCAGCCGGGAAGCAAGCGGCTGCGCGCGGCGGGGATTCCGATGCCTGGCGTCGAAATCAGGATCGTCGACGAGACCGGTGCGGCGCAGCCGCCGAACGCGGTCGGCGAGGTCATGGTCCGTTCGAGCAGCAACATGGCCGGCTACTGGCGCATGCCTGAGGCGACGCAGGCGACGATCGACAGCGAGGGCTGGCTGCGAACCGGCGATGCCGGCTATCTCGACGAGGATGGCTATCTCTACATCCATGACCGCGTCAAGGACATGATCATCTCGGGTGCAGAAAACATCTATCCGACCGAGGTGGAGAACGCGATCTATGGGCATCCGGGCGTTGCGGAAGTCGCAGTGATCGGCGTGCCGGATCCGAAGTGGGGCGAGGCGGTCAAGGCGGTGGTCGTGCTCAAGCCGGGGGCGCGTGTGGACGCAGCGGACATCGTCTCGTTCGCGCGCGAACGGATTGCCGCTTACAAGCTGCCGAAGAGCATCGATTTCGTCGAGTCGCTCCCGCGCAACGCGTCGGGCAAGGTCGTTCGCCGCACGCTGCGTGAGCCGTATTGGGCCGGGCTGGAGCGGCAAGTCAATTGATGTCGGCGCCTCGGCGCGAGGGCAAAGAGCGAGTGATATCGGTTCACTCTTGACAGACATAAGCGGTAGAGGAGGCGGGATGAACAAGGTTGGCGTGACCGAGCTAGGCTATATCGGCTTCGAGGTAAGCGATCTGGATGCCTGGCAGGCGTTTGCGACACAGGTGCTCGGCGTGGAGTACGTCGCCGGAACGCACGACGCGAGTATCAGGATGGACTACTGGCACAGGCGCATCGCGCTGCACCGCGGCGCCTCGGACGACTTGCGATACATGGGATTTCGGCTCTCCGGGCCGGAGGACTTCTGGGCGATGCAGGGGCAGCTCAATGCGCTGGGCGTGCGATTCGAAATCGCGTCGGCGGTGGAGGCCGAGGAGCGGCATGTGCTCGAGCTGCTCAGGCTGGAGGACCCCGCGGGCTTGCCGGTCGAACTCTTCCACGGCCCGCAGGTGGACCGCCATGCCCCGTTTCATCCCGCGCGCGCGATGCACGGAAAATTCGTGCTGGGGGCGGGCGGCATGGGGCACATGATCATTCGCGAACGGGGCGTGGCGGCGTCGGAGCGCTTCTATCGCGAGGCGTTGGGCATGCGAGGCAGCATCGAGGCGAGAATGAACATGATGGGATCGCAGATCGCGCCGATGTTCATGCATTGCAACGCGCGCGGCCACTCCGTCGCATTCGGCATTCCGGGCTTCTCGAAACGGGTTCAGCATTTCATGATCGAGGCGGACTCGCTCGACGACGTGGGCCTGACCTATGAGCTGGCCAAGGCGCACAAGGTGCCGATCCTGATGGGGATCGGCCGCCACCAGAACGACAATATGGTGTCGTTCTACATGCAGACACCGTCCGGTTTCTTCTGCGAATACGGCTGGGGCGGCACGCCGGCGCTCGAGCAGTCCGAGTACAACCCGCGTGGCGACAGCTGGGGCCACGAGATGCTGGATCCGTCGCTGCTGGGCTGATTTCCGACCGCTTAGTTCGTATCGTCAGGCGTGGCATATCTTTCGGACTGCAATATATTTTCGTCGCTTCCGACGACGCAAGCACAAGGGCCGGGGAACACAATCGGCTACACATCGAAACGCCATGCTCCACACATCATCATGCGTGCGCTGCGCTTCGGGATGGTTCCGGCGACGCTGTCCGGACGCGATGTATCCATACGGTGAACAGGAGGAGGCAGTATGAACTATCTGGCGATTCTCGCAGTCGTGGGCGCCACGGCAACGATCGGTGCGCAAGCCCTGGCGGCGCCTTCCGCGGCTGATGCCGCGCGTCTTGGCAAGGAGCTCACGCCGTTGGGCGCGGAGCGCGCGGCCAGCAAGGACGGCGCCATACCGGAATGGAGCGGCGGCCTGTGCAAGGCCCCGGCGAGCTACAAGCCGACCAACGCCCAAGGCGGCACCCCTTATGTCGATCCGTTCGCGGACGAGAAGCCGCTGTATTCGATCACTTCGGCGAACCTGGCGCAGTACGCGGGCAAGCTCGACGACGGGCAGAAAGAACTCTTCAAACGCTATCCGAACAGCTACCGCGTCGACGTGTACCCGACCCATCGCACCGCGTGCTTTCCTGACTGGGTCTACGAGAACACGATCAAACGCGTGATGGAGCCCAAGCTCATTGGTGACGGGCCGGGGCTTCAGGATGCGCATGCACAGTTCCCGTTCCCGATTCCGGCGGACGGGCGGGAGGCCGTGTACAACTTCTTCACGCGCTATTTCCCCGTGTATTTCGCCGGCAATTACGCGTGGTGGCTTGTCGATGCGGCAGGCAACAAGACGCTGAGCACGCAGGGGTCCGCGCATTACCGCTTCGACTACTGGGACAATAGCAAGAGCAAGGCCGAGCAGATTTCGGCGGTCTCCAACATTCACATGGGGCCGCCTTCGCAGGCCGGCGAAATGGATATGCGCGTCCAGTGGCGGCGCATGGACGAGCGCGATCCCACTGCATGGTTCTACACGCCGGGCCAGCGGCGCGTGCGGCTGGCGCCGGAGTTCACCTACGACACGGTCGTGTCCGAAAACAGTGGCCTGTTCCTCTGGGATGAACTCAATGGCTTTGACGGCAAGATGGACCGCTTCGATTTCAAGCTGCTCGGCAAGAAGGAGCTGTTCATTCCGTACAACGTCTATCAGTACCTGAACACGCCGGTCGACACGCTGCTGGGCAAGAATCACGTGAATCCGGATGCGGTGCGCTATGAGATGCACCGGGTCTGGGTCGTCGAGGCCACGCTCAAGAACGGCGCGCGCCACGTCGACAGCAAGAAGGTGTTCTACCTCGATGAGGACAGCTGGACCATCGTCGGCTACGAAGGCTATGACCACGCGGGCAAGCTGGTTCGCTACCTGCAGTTCCCGATCTGGCAGGCCTATGATGTGCCGGCCCCGATCAACATCAACGAAATGGCCTACGACTTCGTCAAGCAGTTCTGGGCATTGGGTTCCGTTCCCGTCGACGGAGGCTTTCACAAGAGCGGTCCGCTGCCGGCCAACTACTTCACCGCCGAAGCCATGGCTGGACGAGGGGTGCAATAGTGCTCCCCGGGAAGCTTGAGGCGGGGTGCGTTCACGGCAAGCAGGCTACCCGTGCGCGCACCGCCGTGTGCTGGCTGGCTCTGCTGACGTTCGCGAGCGTGTCTGCGGCTGCCCCGGCCCGCAGTGGCGCAACGTTTCAGGATCCCCTCGATACGCCGGCGCAGGCGACGCGATTGGCGACCGGGACGCAGACGAGCGCAATCGCGGCGGCCGGGACGAGGCTCGTCGCGGTCGGGGTGAGAGGGTTGATCGTGCTCTCGGACGATGCCGGCCGGAGCTGGCGCCAGGTGGAGAGCCCCGTGAGCTCGGACCTCGTTGCCGTGCGCTTCGTCTCGGCGCGGGAGGGCTGGGCGTCAGGTCATGACGGCGTGATCCTGGTCACTGCCGATGGCGGCGAGCACTGGGCGAGGCAGATCGACGGCCGCATTACCGCCGAGCTGCTCCGCGCGCATCTGGGCGCGCTAGCGGCCGCCGGAGAGGCGCACGCCGCCACCTTGCTCAAGGGCGTGAAGCTCAATTATCAGGACGGTCCTGAAGTACCGATGCTCGACCTCTGGTTCGAAGACGCGCAGACCGGCTGGGCGGTCGGCTCGTTCGGCACGATCATCGGCACGCGCGACGGCGGCAAGACCTGGACGTCGTGGGTCGAGAAGGTCGACGACAGCCGGATGCTGCACTTCAACGCCATCGCCGACGTCGGCGGCAATGTCTGGCTGGCTTCCGAGCAGGGCTTGCTGTTCCGGCTGGACAGGGAGCAGGGCCGTTTCGAGCCGGTTTCGACCGGCTACAACGGCAGCTTTTTCGGCGTCGTCGGCACGCGCGCGTACGTCGTCGCCTATGGGATCGGCGGCTCGGCTTTTCGCTCGCGCGACGGCGGCGCGAGTTGGCAACGTCTGTCCACCGGCGTGCAGGGCAGCATCACCAGCGCCTGTGTGCTTGATGATGGCCGGCTGCTACTCGCGACTCAGGATGGCCATCTAATTGCCAGCCGCGACCAGGGCGACACCTTCCGGCAGGTCGCCGTCTCACAGCCGGATCTCTACACCGGCATCGCTCCAGCAGGACGCAACCGTGTCGCGCTAACCGGCGTGGGCGGCGTGCGCATCGTAACCCTCCAGTGAGTCACGCATCATGAAGGTGGATACCGAGAACCGGCTCGACAGCCAAGTTATTCGTAATCCAGATGATTTCGATCGATCGAGCGGCGTATGGATCGAGCGCTTCATCTTCAATAACCGTGTCGCGGTGCTGCTGCTCTCGGTGGCCGCGACGCTGTTCTTCGGCTGGCATGCGCTGCATCTGCGCGTCAACGCGAGCTTCGAGAAGATGATCCCGAGCCGCCATCCCTACGTGCAGAACTACCTGAAGCACAAGGATGCGCTGCGCGGGCTCGGCAACGTCGTGCGTATCGTCGTCGAGCATAAGGACGGCAACATCTTCGACAAGCAATACCTGTTGACGCTGCAAAAGGTCAACGACGCCGTGTACCTGATTCCGGGCGTCGACCGTGCGGCGATGCGTGGTCTGTGGACCACCAGTCTGCGCTGGACCCAGGTGACGGAAGAGGGTTACCGCGGTGGTCCGGTCATGCCCGATTCGTTCGACGGCTCGCCCGGGCAAATGGCGCAGCTCAAGGTCAATATCGCGCGGGCGGGCATCGTTGGCAGCTATGTGGCCGACGACCTGCGCTCGAGCATGATCGTCGTGCCGCTGCTGGATTTCAATCCGGACACGCATGAGCCGCTCGACTACCCGGCGTTCGCGAAAGAGCTCAACGGCAAGCTCGGGGCGCTCGAGAACCCCAATGTGAAGATACACATCGTCGGCTTTGCGGAGATCGTGGGCGAGCTGATCGATGGCCTGAGCCACGTGATGCTGTTCTTCGGGTTGTCCGCGGCAATCGCGGGACTGTTCGTCTACGCGTTCTCGCGCGACTGGCGCAGCACGCTGCTCCTCGTCAGCGTTTCGGCGCTGGCGGTGGTGTGGCTGCTCGGGCTGATGCAACTGCTCGGGTATGTGCTCAATCCCTATTCGATTCTCGTGCCGTTCCTGATCTTCGCCATTGGTCTCTCGCATGGCGCACAGAAGATGAACGGCATCATGCAGGACATCGCGCGCGGCACGCATCGCTACGTGGCGGCGCGCTATACGTTCAGGCGGCTGTTCCTGACCGGCTTTGCGGCGCTGTTGACCAACGTGGTTGGCTTCGCGGTGCTGATGGTGATCGACGTGCCGGTGATTCGCGAGCTCGCGCTCACGACCAGCATTGGCGTCGCGGTGCTGATCTTCACGAAGCTGATTCTGATCCCGGTCTTGCTCTCGTACGTGGGCGTCAGCGAAAAGGCCGCGGCACGCGCGCTGCAGGCCGAGCAGTCGGGCAGCGCGCACGCATGGGTTGCGCACGTATGGGCCGCGCTGCTGCACTTCACGTCGCGGCGCTGGGCGCTCGGGGCGATCGCGGCCGCACTGGTGCTGGGTCTCGGTGCGTTCGAGGTCAGCCAGCAGCTCAAGATTGGCGATCTCGATCCCGGCGCCCCCGAACTGCGCGCGAACTCGCGGTACAACCGTGACAGTGCGTACGTGAATACGCACTATGCGTTGTCCAGCGATCAGTTCGTGCTGATGCTCTCGACACCGGCAGGACATTGCAAGGATTTTCGGACGCTGACCGAGCTCGACCGGCTCGGCGCCTATTTGCGGCAGGTCGGTGGCGTGAAGGCCAGCGCCTCGGCGGCCGATGTCGTGCGCTTGAGCACGTCGGGGCAATTCGAAGGCAATCCGAAGTGGATGACGATTCCGCGCGACACCTCCGTGCTCAATACCGCGCTCGAACAGGCGATGACGGACCGGCCGGAGCTCGCCGATCCGAATTGCGCGGTGTCGCCGCTCATCGCCTACCTGAACGATCACAAGGCGGACACGCTCACGCGCGTCGTCGATGCAGCCGTAGCGTTCGGCCGCCTGCACGACGCGCCGCAGCGCCGCATCGAGCTTGCCGCCGGCTCGGCGGGAATCGAGGCCGCGACGAACATCGTCGTCAAGGACGCGCAGCACCGCATGTTGCTGTTGCTGTACGCAGCGGTCGTGGTGCTGTGCTTCATCGCGTTCCGGAGCTGGCGAGCGGTAGTCGTGGCGCTGGTGCCGCTCCTGATCACCTCGGTGTTGTGCGAAGCCTTGATGGTGCGGTTGGGCATCGGCCTCAAGGTGGCGACGCTTCCGGTGATCGCGCTGGGGGTGGGCGCCGGCATCGACTATGCGCTTTACCTGCTGAGTATCCAGTTGGCGTTCCAGCGCACCGGTGTCCCGCTACGCGACGCCTACATGCGTTCGCTGCGGTTTACCGGGCGCGTGGTCGCGCTGGTCGGGCTGACGATGTCGGCGGGGGTGATCACCTGGGCGTGGTCGCCGATCAAGTTCCAGGCCGACATGGGCATCCTGCTGACCTTCATGTTCCTCTGGAACATGGTTGGCGCGCTCGTGCTCATTCCCGCGCTGTCCCATTTCCTGCTGCGCGGCGTCGGCGCCGCGCGGCGCAGCGCGCAGACCGCAGTGCCCGCGCCGGCAATGCCCGAGAAGTCGTAAGCGCAGGGGCTGCAACAATGTCGCGAGCCGGCGGGTGCGAAGTCCGCTAATCCGCGTATACGGGGTCGTCAATGCCGGTGCTGTCGAAGGACAGCACCGGCATTGTCTCGTTCGGGGATACGGTTCAGGCAGGGTAAGGCGACGTAGCGAGGTGCTTCGTCAGGCTTGGCGGCGCGCTTCCCGATCCATCGCAACGAACCAGGAAGGCGCAGCCCAAGCCGGGCCGCTCAGTGCTGAGACGACTCCAGGAGCGCGTGCCGCGCCAGATGAAAATCCGCACTCCCGAACTCGTTTTCGAGGATGGTTGCGCGCTTGAAGTAGTGCGAGAGCGCCAGCTCGTCCGTCATGCCCATCGCGCCGTGCAGCTGCACGGCGTTCTGCCCGATGAACCTGCAGGCCCGCGCGACCGTCACCTTGGCGGCCGACGCGGCGCGTGCGCGCTCCGGCGCCGCCTCCGCAAGCGACAGCGCGGCCAGATACATCGCCGAAGTCGCCATCTCCAGCTGGAGATACATGTCGACCATGCGATGCTGCAGCGCCTGGAAGCTCGCGAGCGCCTGGCCGAACTGCCGGCGCTGCATCATGTACTCGGCGGTGTCCGCGTGCATGCGCTTGAGCACGCCGACTGCCTCGGCGCAAACGGCGGCGATGGCTTCGTCGCCGACCTGCTCCAGCACCGGCAGCGCTTCGCCTTCCGTGCCGATCAGCGCGTCGGCCGGCAACTGAACGTCGTCGAACGTGATATTGGACGCGCGCCGGCCATCGATGGTGGCGTAATCGATCGTCGTGACGCCCGCGGCGCCCTTATCCACGACGAACAGCGAGAGGCCCGCTGCGTCGCCAGGTGCGCCGGACGTGCGCGCACTCACGATCAGCCTGGAGGCCCATGGCGCGGCCATCACGACGCACTTGCGGCCGTCGAGCCGCCAGGTGCCGCCGGACTCGCGGCGCGCACGCGTGGCGATCCTGGACGGACGATACCCGGCCCCGCTTTCCGTCCAGGCACAGGCGACGATCGACTCGCCCGCCGAGATATCGGCGATCAAGGCCTCCGCCGTTGAGCCGCCGGCGCGCTTGAGCACGCCCAGCGCCATCACGCAGCTCTCGAGGAACGGCTCCACGACGAGCACCGATCCGAGCTCCTCCATGACGATCATCGTCTCGACCGCGCCGCCGCCAAAGCCGCCCAGATGCTCGGGCAACGCGACGGACAACAAGCCGAGATCCGACGCCAGCGCCCGCCACGTCTCGCGGCGCCAGCCAGCATCGGACTCGATCGCGGCACGCCGTGCCTCGAACGTATAGTGATCGCGCAAGAACGCTTGCAACGTTCCGCGCAACAGATTCTGCTCTTCCGTAAAGTCAAAGTTCACGACTGAACTCCTTGCATTCATGAACGGATGCGTTCAACGGCTCCGGCGCGTCGCATCAATGGAGGCCCAGTGCGACCTTGGCCAGGATGTTGCGCTGGATTTCGTTCGAGCCGGCATAGATCGAGCCGGCACGGTCGTTGAGATAGCGCAGCGGCGCGAGCAAGGCAGCTTGCGGTCCGGCATGCGGCCCGTTCGCGTGCCATAGCCTCACCTCGCCGCCGGGACGCGCGGCCCGTGGCTGAAACGTGCGGCCGTACAGACCCGCCGCTTCGAGCCATAGCTCGGTCACGTGCTGGCTCAGCTCGGTGCCGAGAATTTTCATGACGGACGCGTTCGCGCCCGGCGACTCCCCGCCCATCGACATCGCCGACATCGTCCGGAGCTCATACACCTCAAGCATCGAGATGCGGATGCGCGCAGCAGCCAATCTGCCGGCGAAAACGGGATCGCCGGCAAGCGAATCGGTCATTTCGCCGGGCACGGTGCCCGCGAAGTGCCGGACCTCGTCGAGCATCGCATGCAGCTCAGGGGCATAGGCTGTGCCGCCGCGCTCGAACTCGAGCAGATATTTGGCGACGGTCCAGCCAGCGCCGATGGTGCCGACGACGTTCGCTTTCGGCACGCGCACGTTTTCGAAGAACACCTGATTCTGAATGTACTCGCCCGACGACATGACGATCGGCTGCACGCTGATGCCGGGCGTGTCCATTTCGATCAGCACGAAGGTGATGCCGAGCTGGGGCTTCTGTTCGCGCGACGTGCGCACGAGGCAAAAAATCCAGTTCGCGTCCTGGGCATGGGTGACCCAGATCTTGGAGCCATTGCAGATCAGATAGTCGCCGTCTTCGCGCGCGCTCATTTGTAGCGACGCGAGATCCGAGCCCGATTGCGGTTCCGAATAGCCCTGGCACCAGACGTGCTCGCCGCTCAGCATGCGCGGCAGAAAGTACGCTTTCTGCGCGTCCGAGCCGAACTTGATCAGCGCGGGCGCGCACATCTGGATGCCCATCGGCGACAACGGCGGCGCGCCCGCCGCCACCCGCTCGCGCGAGAACAGGTACCGCTGGGGCGCGCTCCAGCCACAGCCGCCATACTCGCGCGGCCATGCGGGCGCGGCCCAGCCTCGCGTGGCGAGGACGCGCTGCCACTGCATCGCGGCGCCGTGATCGGCGTAGACGCTCGTCATCAGGCGACCGGCGGCGCGCAGCTCGTCGGTCAGGTGCGTTGCGAAGAAGGTCCTCACTTCATCGCGGAACGCGAGGTCGGCTTCGCTCCATTTCAGGTCCATTGCCAGTCTCCGAAAACGTTGGGAATTCATGCGCTCCAGCGTGTCTACGACAGCGAGACGCCGCCGTCGACCACGATCTCCGCGCCGGTGATGAACGACGCATCCGGCGAAAGCAGAAAGGCGACGGCCTTGGCGATTTCGCCGGGCTGTCCCATCCGCTTCATCGCGGTCATCGCGGCCACGGCATCGGTCTGCTCCTTCTCGCCGCGCGTTAGCGGCGTGAGGATCGGGCCCGGCGAAACGGCGTTGATGCGCACGCCACGCGTTCCGTACTCGGTCGCAACCGAGCGCGTCAACCCGAGCACGGCATGCTTGCTCGCAGTGTACGAATCGAATCCGCGCAGGCCCAGGTGCGCATAGATGGACGCGGTGTTCACGATGGCGCCCCCGCCCGCGCGCTCAATTGCCGGCAGCTGATATTTGAGGCCGTGAAAGAGACCGTCGATATTAACGCTCATGACCTTGCGCCATTCGCCGGCATCGATCGCTTCGAGCGGCGCGAACCTGCCGCTGATGCCCGCATTGTTGACGGCCAGATGCAGCGCTCCGAACGCATCGACGGCCTTATCGACCGCAGCCCGGCACTGCGCTTCCACCGCAATGTCGGCGGCGAACGCGAGTGCGCTGCCGCCTTCGCCGCGAATCGCGCCGGCGACCGCTTCGGCGTTCGCGCCGTTGAGATCGACGAGCAGAACCTGCGCGCCATTGCGCGCGAGCTCATGCGCGACGGCCTCGCCGATGCCGCTGCCGGCGCCCGTGACGATCGCCGCCTGTCCTTCGAATCTTCCCGTCATGCACGTCTCCTGTGGGGTTGGACCGCCGGCAGCCAAAGGGGCGGCCACGGTATCAAGCGAGACGAATGTTAGGGGGCCACCGGATAGCGGGCATCGTCGCTTGCGACGATTTCAGCCCATTACCGCGGTTCATGGACGAGTGCACTCCGATTCCACCGGCTAGTCAGCGCGTACCGGGATGCCTAGGATTTGCCGCATGGCCGCTTCGATGGGTCGCCGCCAAACGGGCGTTCGAATGCATAAAGCGGCAGCGGATGGAGTACAGGCAACGTTGGACGTCGAGCCGTCGACTCGATGCCCGGAATAACTGGAGGAGGCGCGATGAGCCATGAAACGTTGACGGAGCGCGAGACCGCTCTGCTTGAGAAGTACAAGGAGGAGCGCGCAAAGCGCATCCGCGCCGATGGACTTGCACAGTTTCGGAGGACCGAGGGCGAGTTTGCGCGCTTCCTCGACGATCCGTATACCGATGCGCCGCTCGAGCGCGCCGCGATGGACGATGAAGTCGATGTCGTCATCATTGGCGGAGGCTGGTCGGGCTTGCTGGCAGGCGCGCGCCTTCGGCAAGCGGGCGTGGAGAATTTCCGCATCGTCGAATCGGGCGGCGACTACGGCGGCGTGTGGTACTGGAACCGCTATCCCGGCGCGCGCTGCGATGTCGAATCGTACATCTATTTGCCGCTGCTCGAGGAAACCGGTTTTGTGCCGAGCGAAAAGTATGCGACATCGGACGAGATCCGTGAGTATGCACAGACAGTGGCGAGGCATTTCGACCTGTACCGGCATGCGGTGTTCCAGACCAAAGTGAACGAACTGCGCTGGGACGACGCCGCGAACCGCTGGATCGTCAGCACGAACCGGGGCGACACGCTCAAGGCGCGCTTCGTGTACGTGGGCAACGGGCCACTGAACTATCCGAAGCTGCCCGCGATCCCCGGCATCGAGGATTTCAAGGGTCATTCGTTTCACACCTGCCGCTGGGATTACGCCTATACCGGCGGCGACGCGAACGGCGATCTGGTCAACCTGAAGGACAAGCGCGTCGCGCTGATCGGCACGGGCTGCTCGGCGATCCAGTGCATGCCGGCGCTCGCGGAAGCGGCTCAGGCGCTCTATGTCGTGCAGCGCACGCCCGCGGTGGTCGCGCATCGAGGCAACCAGCCGACCGATCGCGCGTGGGCCGAATCGCTCGAACCCGGTTGGCATCGGGCGCGCATGGCGAACTTCGAATCGGTGCTGGCCGGCACCGTGCGCGACGAGGATCTGGTCGGGGACGAGTGGACCCGTTTCTGGGAGCCGCCGCAAGAGCCTGAGCATGGCGCGGATCCGCACGCGGTGGCTGCGTTGGCGCAGAAGATGGATATCGAGAAGATGGACGGCATCCGCGCGCGCATCGACGCCATCGTTGCGGATCCGGCCACCGCGGAATCGCTGAAGCCTTACTACAACCGCTACTGCAAGCGGCCGACCTTCAACGACGAGTATCTGCCCGCCTTCAACCGGCCGAACGTGAAGCTCATCGACACGAAAGGCGTCGGGCTCACGCGCGTGACCGAAAACGAGATCGTTTTCGAAGACCAATCCTATGAGGTCGACTGCATCATCTACGCGACCGGCTTCGAAGCCGTGACGACGTCCCACAAGACGGGCGGGTTCGAGATCATCGGGCGCGGCGGCCAGACGATCGACGGGAAGTGGGCGAAAGCGGTGCGCTCGCTGCACGGCATTTACACGCACGGGTTCCCGAATCTCTTCTTTGTCGCCGGCTTGCGGCAGGGCGCGCCCACGCTGAACTTCCCGTACATGATGGACGAACAGGCGATTCACGCGGCGGGTGTGGTCAAGCGCATGCTCGACGACCGGGTCACGGTCATGGAGGTCGCGCAGGAGGCCGAGGACCGGTGGTGCGAAATCATCGTCGCGAAGTCGAAAGTCAACCTCGAATACATGCGCCAATGCACGCCCAGCATCCTCAACGCGGAAGGGCATCTGGAAGATCTCGGCAAGCAGACCTTCACGACGGCTTATGGCGGCGGTCCGTTCGAGTACATCGAACTGCTGCGCGAGTGGCGTGACGGTGGGTTCCAAAACGATTTGCATCTGATCCAGGATGCGGATTCGCTCAACGAAATTTGACAGGATAACGAATCGATGACTACTCAACAATCGTCCAGCCAGAAGGCCGCGATCCAGCGCTACTACGAACGCACGGATGCCGGCGAGTTTCCGGCGGAGCTTTTCACTGCCGACTTCGAATTCTATGTGCCCAAGTTCGGCGTCGGACGCGGGGTGGAGGAGTTCGGGCAGATGGCGTCGGCGGCGAGCGTCAAGCAGTTCAAGCATGCGATCGCCGAGATGCTGATCATCGAGAACGGCCGCAATGTGGCCGTCGAGGGCACGACCGAAGGCGTCACGGGAACCGGCGTCGAGTGGCGCGGCGGCAGCACGCCGGGTGGACGCTTCGCGAGCATCTTTCAGTTCGACGCGGCCGGGTTGATCGAGCGGATGTACATCTATCTCGATCCCGACTTCGCAGGCGATCACACCGACGGTTTTCGCTGGAACCGCGGCATCGCGCAGGCGTGGTGAAGCGCTTGATCGGGGAGTCGAGTCAATGAAACTGGCCACATTGAGTATCCAGGGCGGGGCGCCCGAGATCGGTGTCGTCGTCGGTGAGGGGCGTCTCGTGCCGCTGCGCAGCGCGCGCCCCGAACTGCCTGCGACGATGATCGAGCTGATAGCCGCCTGGGATGTCATGCAGGATGCCGTGCGCCATGCGGCTTCGCAGTCCGCGCAGGCGATTCCCGTGGACGAAGGCGTGCGCTTTCTCGCGCCCATCGCGCGGCCGGGCAAGATCATGGCGATGGGCCTGAACTACGCGGACCACGTTGCCGAGGCCGGTATCGAGACGCCGAAACATCAGGTGTGGTTCTGCAAGCAGGCCAACACGGTCAATCCTCCGTACGCGCCGATCCAGATCCCGAAAGCTTCGGCGTCGATCGACTACGAAGTCGAGCTGGTATTCGTCATCGGCAAGCGGGGGCGCCATATCTCCGCGAGCGAAGCGCCGGGGCACGTGTTTGGCTACTGCGTCGGCAACGACGTGACGGCCCGCGACTGGCAGATGCGCACGCCGCAATGGGTGCTCGGCAAGTCTTTCGACACGCACGGACCGTTTGGCCCGTGGATCACCACGGCGGATGAAGTCGGCAATCCGCATCGTCTCGGGATCCGCTCGATCGTCAACGACGAGGTGCGCCAGGCATCGAACACGCGTGAGCTGATCTTCGACGTGTTCGACCAGATCGCCTACCTGTCCGAGGCGATGACGCTCGAACCCGGCGACGTCGTGTTCAGCGGCACGCCCGGCGGAATCGGCGCGGCGATGAAACCGCCGGTCTTCCTGAAGGCGGGCGATCGCGTGCGATGCGAAATCGACGAGCTCGGCGCGCTCGAGGCCGTTTTCGAGGCGGAAGCCTGAGCGCTGGAGCCGCTCTCGCTCTCATTTGTTTGATCAGGAGTCCATTGCTCATGAAGCCGTCAACGCGGCCACGCCGCAGCGCGATCTACGTTCCAGCAGACAACGCGCGAGTCGTGGACAAGGTGCGCACGCTCGCGTGCGACGCCGTGATACTCGATCTGGAGGACATGGTCGCGCCGGATGCGAAGGCCGACGCGCGGGCGGCGGCGGTCAACGCCGTGCGTGAAGGCAATTTCGGACACCGCGAAGTCGTGGTTCGCGTCAACGGTCTCGACTCTCGCTGGGGCATTGAGGACCTGGATGCCGTGGCGCTGGCGCGGCCCGATGCGGTGCTCGTCCCGAAGGTTTCCGTGCCCGCGGATCTGAAAAAGGCTCGCAAGCGTCTCGGCGACGGTGTTCCGCTCTGGGCGATGATCGAGACCGCTGCGGCGATCCTCCGGCTCGACGCCATCGGTGCCGCCAGCGCGGTGAACGGCGTTCAGGCGTGGGTCATCGGCTCGAACGATCTCGCGAACGATATGCGCTGCGGGCTCACCGTGGAGCGCCCCGGGCTGCTGACCGCACTTTCGTTCAGCGTGATAGCGGCAAAGGCCTACGGATTGTCGATTCTCGACGGCGTGTTCAACGATCTCGCGAATCCGGATGGCCTCGAAAGCCAGTGCGCTCAAGGGGCCGCGCTCGGATTCGACGGCAAGACGGTGATGCACCCGAACCAGCTGGAAATCACGAACCGCGCGTTCTCTCCGAACGAGGCGGCGCTCGCCCGCGCGCGGGCCATCGTCGCCGCCTTCGATGCGCCCGCGAACGCGGGGCAGAGCGTGCTGCGCGTGGACGGCCACTGGGTGGAGCGCCTGCATTGCGACGAAGCGGTGCGTCTGCTGCACGTCGCGGACACGATTCGGATCATCGAGCAGCGGACGCGTTGAATGCACGAGCCGATTTCCGAAACAGCGTCTATTTGAAGAGAGCCAATTCACATCATGGATACCTCCAGAAATCGCCTTCAATCAAAAGTCGCACTCGTGACCGGCGGCACGAAGGGCATCGGCAAAGCCATCGTCATGAGATTCCTGCAGGAAGGCGCCACGGTCGTCTTCACGGGCTCGACCGCCGAGGCCGGGCAGGAACTCGAACAGGCGCTGGCAAACCAGGGGCATGAAGCCGCGTTCATGCAATGCGATGGCCGCGACGAACAACAGATAGCCGGCGTGATCGAGTGCATCGTGGCAACGTACGGGCGCTTCGACATTGCGGTGAACAACGTCGGCAATACGGCTCCGTCGGACTCGGCGCTCGGCAAGGTGCACGAGACGCCGCTCGAGGCGTTCGAAGACACGCTGCATCGCAATCTTACGAGCACCTTTTTGAGCATGAAGCACGAGATCGCCGCGATGCTGCCGCTCGGCGGCGGCGCGATCTGCAATACGGCGTCGATGGCGGGCGTGCGCGTGTCGAGCGCCGGCTCGCCGGCCTATCACGCGGCCAAGGCGGCCGTCATCCATCTGACGCGCAAGGCCGCGATCCAGTATGCGCGGGACAACATCCGCGTCAACGTGGTCGCGCCCGGCGCGACGGCGACCGAGCGGGTCCTGAGTCGATGGACGCGCGAAGAGCTCGACCAGCTCGCCACGGTGCATCCGATGGGCCGGGCCGTGACGCCCGAGGAATGCGCGGACGCGTTCCTGTTTCTCTGCTCGGACGAGGCGGCGTCGATCACGGGCCACATGGTGCCAATCGATGGCGGCTGGACGGCGAACTGAGCATTTCATTGACGACGATGCGCCGCGCCGGATCGTGCGCGGCACCAGGCAAGGAGCACTCAAGATGAGCGAAACGACAGCGGTGAATGCGGGCGAAGCCGAGGTGCAAGGATACGTTGCACCGAATTACGAAGGATTGCTTGAGGCTTTTCGCAGGAATTTTCGCGAGCTCGGCGAGATCGGCGGCAGCTTCTCGGTGATGGTCGACGGCCAGCTCGTCGCCGACCTGTGGGGCGGATGGAAGGACCGGGAGAAAACCGTGCCGTGGGAACACGACACGATTGCATGCGTCTGGTCCACCTCGAAGGGCATCGGCGCCGTGTGCTTCGCGATGCTCGTCGATCGCGGCCTGGCGTCATACGAGGACAAGGTCAGCACGTACTGGCCGGAGTTCGCAGCCGAAGACAAGGGCGACGTGACGATCGGCATGCTCGTCTCGCATCAGGCCGGCATCACGGGCTTCGCTTCGCACGCCACGCTGGATGACCTCTTTGCCGGCGAGGCGGCCGCGCAGCGCCTCGCCGCCCAGGCGCCGCTTTGGCGGCTCGGCACGGCTTCGGGCTACAGCAATGTCGTCGGCATTCTGGAGACCGCGCTGTTCAAGCGCATCGAAGGCCGCTCTATCAAGCAGTTCGTGGCGGAGGAGCTCAAGGGCGCATTCGGCCTCGATCTCTCGGTGGGTCTGGATGCGCGCGACAAGCCGCGCGTGGCCGATCTGCTCGGCGGCGATGCAATGGACGCACTCAACACGATCCCGATGAGCAATGACGCACAGCGTGCGGTTCACAATCCGCCGATGCGCGGCGACATGGCGAACCAGGCCGATTTTCAGGCGGCGGATATCGTTGCGGCGAATGGCTATACGAACGCGCGCGCACTCGCAGCCATGTACGGGATGCTGCTGCATCGCGACAGCAACGGCCGAAGGCTGGTCGGCGATGCCGCGCTTAGAGAGGCGAGCAAGCTGCGCTTCGACGGCATCGACCTCGTGCGCGGCGTGCGGCGGCCGTGGGCGGCCGGCTTCCTGCTTAACGAGGAGCACGTGTGGGGGCCCAACAAGGAAGCATTCGGCCATGGCGGCTGGGGCGGTTCGTTCGCCTTCGCGGATCCGGTTGCAGGCGTCTCGGTGGGCTATACGATGAACCTGATGAGCGATCAGATGGACTTGAATCCGCGTCGCCGTGGACTGATCGACGCCGTCTACGCGGCGCTCGAAACACGATGACCGGGTGATGCCAAATGAGACGCGAGGCCGGCTATGAGTGAGCCGCTGCTGGTTGCCCGTCACGGGAGCGTCGTGCAGATCACGATGAATCTGCCGCTAAAGCGCAATGCGCTGTCCGCGCCGCTCTATACGGCGCTGGCCGGAACGCTGGCGAGCCTGCACGACGATACGAGCGTGCGTGCGCTCGTGCTGTATGGCGGCAGTCACTTCTGCGCGGGCGGCGATCTCGGCGGGCTCGATATGTCGACGCTGGAGATGCGGCGGGCGATGAGTCATGGCCATCGGATCGTGCGCGCGCTAACCGACGCGCCGTGGCCGGTAGTGGCTGCAGTGGAGGGCAACGCGTACGGCGCGGGCCTTTCATTGGCGCTCGCCTGCGATTTCATCGTTGCCGACGAGAACACGCGTTTCTGCGCTGCGTTTGGCCGTGTCGGGCTGACGCCGGACTTCGGGCTGATGTGGACGCTGCCGCAGCGCGTCGGCATCGGCGCGGCGCGGGAAATGCTCATGCTCTGCGAGCCGGTGGGGGGCACGGAGGCAAAGCAACTGGGGCTGGTCGACAGGCTCTGCCCGCCTTCCAGCGTGCTGCCGGGCGCGCTCGAACTGGCCGGACGCCTCGCCGCCGCCTCGCCGGGGACGATTGCGACGGCCAAGGCCGCGCTCGCCCGGTTGCCGATGCCGCTCGACGCCATGCTGGCCTGGGAGGCGGACACGCAGTCCGTTCTCGTGCGCAGCGAGGACTTTGCCGAAGGCGTTAAAGCCTTCACGGAGAAGCGTGCACCGAAGTTCTTGGGCCGTTGAACGCGCACGAGCAAAAACGTCGGTTTCGACGATGATGCAAGCGCCTCGCTTCAACACAATGAACATCGGATTTCCATAGACAGGATTGCAGAATGACCGATGCCTTCATTTACGACCATGTCAGAACGCCGCGAGGACGCGGACGCGAGAGCGGCGCACTGCATGGAGTCCCTCCGGTGGAACTGGCGAGCCAGGTGCTGGCCGCTCTGAAAGACCGAACCCGGCTCGACACGCGCCAGATCGATGACGTGGGCCTCGGCATCGTGATGCCCGTGGGCGAGCAGGGCGCGGACCTTACGCGCTTCGCCTTGCTCAACGCCGGCTATGACGAGAACGTTCCCGGCTATCAGATCAACCGGTTCTGCACGTCTGCGCTTGACGCCGTCAACCAGGCCGCGAGCCTGATCCACGCGGGGCAAGTGCAGGCGGCCATCGGCGGCGGCGTCGAATCCATGTCGCGCGTGCCGATTGGATCGGACGGCGGCGCCTGCTACACCGATCCGCGCCTGGCGGGCCGGTTCCCCTATGTGCCCAACGGCGTGGCGGCGGACCTCATGGCCGCGCTCCACGGATTCACGCGCGCCGACATCGATGCCTATGCGGTAGAGAGCCAGCGCCGCGCGGCTCATGCGCGCGACGCCGGGCATTTCGATGTCTCGCTCGTCGCCGTGCGCGACGTGCTCGGCGACGCGGTGCTCGAGCGCGACGAGGCAATTCGTCCCGGGACCACGCGCGACGATCTCGCGCAACTGCGGCCCTCGTTTGCCGAACCCGGCGATGCGGGCTACGACGCGATCGTCCAGCAGCGCTACCCGCACATCGAGAGAATCGATCACATCCATACGAGCGGCAATTCGAGCGCCATCGTCGACGGCGCGAGCGCCGTGCTCATTGGCAGCCGCGCGTTCGGCGAGCGCAATGGCGTTGTGCCGCGTGCGCGGATTCGCGGGTTTGCGTCGCTCGCCTCGGAGCCGCTGCTGAGCCTCGGCGGGCCGATGCCGGTCACCACGAAGCTGCTGGCGCGGCTCGGCATGCGCATTGCCGATATCGATCTCTTCGAAATCAACGAGGCATTCGCGGTCGTGCCGCTGGCCTACATGGAGGCGCTCGGCATTTCTCACGACCGCGTCAACGTGAATGGCGGTGCCATCGCGCTTGGCCATCCGCTCGGCGCGACGGGCGCGATGCTGCTCGGCACCCTGCTCGACGAGCTGGAGCGGCGCGACCTGCGCACGGGACTGGTCACGCTGTGCGCGGCGGCGGGGCAGGCAACGGCAACAATCATCGAACGGGTGTGAGCGATCACCATGAATACCATTGACTTGAAGGTGGACGCCGAGGGCGTCGCGACTGTGGCGATCGACGTGCCTGGGCGTCCGGTCAACGTCCTGGTGCCCGAACTGCTTGCGGATCTTGCGGAAGTTGCCGAAACGATTCGCGCGCGAAGCGACATCAAGGGGGCCGTCCTGACTTCGGCCAAGCCCGGCGCGTTTGTCGCCGGGGCGGACCTGAAGGACTTCGTCACCGCTTACGAGCGGCGGCTGAGTGCTCGGGCGGCGCGCGATCTGACGCTGGAGGCCTCGCTGACCTATCGCCGTCTCGAGACCTGCGGCAAGCCCGTTGCTGCCGCCATCAACGGTCTGGCACTCGGCGGCGGCTATGAGCTGTGCCTCGCGTGCCACTACCGAGTGCTCGCGGACGACCCGCGCGCCGTGGTCGGCCTGCCCGAGGTGACGATCGGCCTCTTGCCCGGCGCGGGCGGCACCCAGCGCTTGCCGCGCATGATCGGCATCGAGCGCGCGCTGCCGCTGCTGCTCGAGGGGCGCAAAGTCGGCCCCGCGGACGCGCTGGCGCTGGGGCTCGTCGACAGCGTCGTGCCCGCGGATCTCGTCTACGCGAGCGCGCGTGCCTGGGTGCTGCAACATCCGGATGCGCTCCAGCCGTGGGACGTCAAGGGCTTCCGCATGCGCGGCGGCGCGGGCGCACTGGCGCTGCATGCGCCGCGCACGTTCGGCCTCGGCGCGGCGGCGCTGCGCAAGACGACACAGGACAACTATCCCGCGCCTGCGGCGATCCTCTCGAGCGTGTACGAAGGGACGCAATTGCCGCTGGACGTCGCATTGCGCGTGGAGGCGAGCTACTTCGGGCCGCTGCTCGCGGGGCCGGTCGCGCGCAACATGATGCGCACGCTGTTCGTCAACAAGCTGGCCGCCGGCAAGGGATCAGGCGGAGCAAAAGTCGCGAAGCTCGGCGTGCTCGGCGCGGGCATGATGGGCAGCGGCATTGCGCTCGCTGCCGCCGTCGCGGGCATCGACGTCGTACTGCTCGACACGGACTTCGACGCGGCACAGAAGGGCAAGCAGCGCTGTTTCGCCACGCTCGGAAAGGAGCGCGCTGCAGGACGCCGCGACGAGCAGGCCGTGGCCGAAGCGCTCGCCCGCATCACGCCCGCCGACGATTTTGGCGCGCTCGCGGCCTGCGATCTCGTTGTCGAAGCGGTGTTCGAGCATCGCGAGATCAAGGCCGACGTGATCCGCAGGGCCGATGCGGTGCTGCCAGCGTCCGCCGTGTTCGCGAGCAACACGTCGACGCTGCCGATCACGGGGCTCGCTGCACACAGCGCGCGCCCGGCGCAGTTCGTCGGCCTGCACTTCTTTTCGCCGGTCGAGCGGATGCCGCTTGTGGAGGTGATCGTGGGACGCGAGACGTCGGCGTCGACGCTCGCGTACGCGCTCGGGTTCGTGCGGCAGTTGCGCAAGACGCCGATCGTCGTGAACGACAGCCCGGGGTTCTACACGAGCCGCATCTTCTGCGCCTATATCGACGAAGGGATGGCGATGCTCGCTGAAGGCATCGCGCCGGCCCTCATCGAAAACGCAGCGAAACAGGCGGGCATGGCGACCGGGCCGCTGTCGGTCGCCGACGAGGTCTCGCTCGATCTCCAGAAGAAAGTGCTGGACCAGGCGCGCGCAGACGATTTGCCGAGCCGCTTTCTGCGCCTGCACGCGGCGCGCGTCATCGAGAAGATGAACGCGCTTGGCCGCCTCGGCCGCAAGACGGTGATGGGCTTCTACAGCTATCCGGCCGGTGCGCGCAAGCATCTGTGGGAGGGTCTGCAGGATGTTTACCCCGCGCTGGAGCGCCAGCCCGATGTCGAGGAGGTCAAGCGCCGGCTGCTGTGCATCCAGGCGCTCGAGGCCGCCCGCTGCGTGGAGGAAGGCGTCATCACGGCGCCGGCCGACGCGGATCTGGGCGCGGTGTTCGGTCTGGGCTTTCCGGCGTGGACGGGTGGCACGCTGTCGTTGATCGATACGGCGGGCTTGAGCGCCTTCGTGGCCGAGTGCGATGGCTTCGCGTCGCAGTTCGGCGAGCGCTACCGGCCTTCGGCATGGCTGCGCGCGCGGGCGAGTACCGACGAATCGTTCTACCCCAATCAGGCATGACGGAACGCACGAGGGCACTGGAACATGCGACGCACTCATTTCGAAGCGGAACACGTTGCGTTCCGCGATACGGTCAGCCGCTTCTTTCAGGGGGAAATCGGCCCGCATGCCGAACGGTGGCGGCAGCAGGGCTTCGTGGATCGCGAGGCATTCCTCAAGGCCGGCGAGCAAGGCTATCTGCTCATGTGGGTGCCGGAGGCGTACGGTGGACTCGGGATTACCGATTTGCGCTTCGAGCAGATTCTCTACGAAGAAAACGTTCGCCACGGCGAGGTCGGCTTTTACATGAATCTGCATTCGCGTGTCGTCGCGCCTTATCTCGGCGCGTTCGGCACGGACGAACAGAAGGCCCGCTTCCTCCCGCCCGCGATGCGCGGCGAGACCATTCTCGCAATCGCGATGACGGAGCCCGGCGCGGGTAGCGATCTCGCGGGCATGAAGACATCGGCGCGGGACATGGGCGACCACTGGCTGCTCAACGGTGCGAAGACGTACATCTCGAACGGCAGTCAGGCCGACGTTGTCATCGTTGCGGCGAGGACGGTGCCGGGCAGCCGCCATGGCATCGGCCTCTTCGTGGTGCAGGCCGACATGCCCGGCTTCAAGCGGGGCAACAAGCTGCGCAAGATCGGGCTGCACGCGCAGGACACGACCGAGCTGTTTTTCGACGACGTGAAAGTGCCGAAGAGCCATGTCCTGGGCGACCCGGCGAAGGGCTTCGTCTACATGTCGGAACTGCTCGCGCACGAGCGGCTGCAAGTTGCCATCGGCTCGATTGCCCATGCTCAGGTGGCGTTCGACATCACGCTCGACTATGTGAAGGAGCGCGCGGCGTTCGGCAAGCCGGTCGGCACGTTCCAGCACGTGCGCTTCGAGATGGCGTCGATGCGCGCGCGCATCGACGCCGTGCAGGCCCTCGTCGATCACTGCGTGATGGAGGCGAACGAGCAGCAACTGACGTCCGTACTCGGGTCGGAAGCGAAATTGCTCGCGACGGAGCTCGAAAACGACGTGATCGACGCGTGCGTGCAACTGCATGGCGGCGCGGGCTACATGGAGGAATACCGCATTGCGCGCATGTTCGCCGATGCGCGTGTATCGAAGATATTTGCCGGCACCAGCGAGATCATGAAAGAGATCATCGGTCGCGATCTGGGGCTCGACGAGAGGAAGCTCAAAGCATGAAGACGCGCGTGACAGATATTCTCGGGATTCGCTACCCGATCATTCAGGGTGGCATGATGTGGGTGGGCACCGCCGAGCTGGCTGCCGCGGTGTCGAACGCCGGTGGCCTCGGGACCTTGACTGCGCTCACCCAGCCGACGCCGGAGGCGCTGGCCGCGGAAATCGAGCGCTGCCGCGCGCTGACGTCGCGGCCCTTTGCCGTCAACCTGACGATCCTTCCTTCGGCGAGTGCGCCACCGTATGAGGCCTACCTCGATGCCGCGTTGCAAGCTGGCGTCAGGATCATCGAAACGGCCGGCAATAGCCCGAAGCAGTTCATCGACAAAATCAAGGCTGCGGGCGGCGTCATCGTGCACAAGTGCACGACCGTGAGACATGCTTTGTCGGCACAGCGAAACGGTGTCGACATCGTGAGCATCGACGGCTTCGAATGCGCGGGCCATCCGGGCGAGGACGATGTTCCGGGACTGATCCTGATTCCCCGCGCGGTGCAGGCGCTGGATATTCCGGTTGTCGCGTCGGGCGGGATCGGCGACGGGCGGGGCATGGCCGCCGCGCTGGCGCTCGGCGCGGAGGGCATCAACATGGGTACGCGTTTTTGCGCGACCGTCGAAGCCCCGATACACCCGCGCATCAAGGACGCGCTCGTCAATGCGTCCGAGCGCGACACGCAGCTGATCTTTCGCACCTTGTCCAATACCGCGCGCGTGTTCAAGAATGCGATCGCCGACGAGGTGGTGGCGATCGAGCGGCGTCCTGGCGGATGCGAGTTCAAGGACATTCATCCGCTCGTTGCGGGTGCGCGCGGCAAGGCTGCGCTCGCGCAGGGCGAGATCGACGGCGGGATCATCACGGCTGGCCAGGTCGTGGGGCTCATCGACGATATTCCGACGTGCGAAGTGCTCATCGAGCGCATCGTCGGCGAATGCCGCGCAAGACTGCAGCGAGCGCTGGCGCAGTTCGACGAAGCCGCACCGAGCGTCGACACGCAAGCGGCAAATCGCGAGAACCGCGATGCGGAGCACGTCGCTAATCCGGTGCGCCGTGCCGCCGTGCTCGGCGCCGGCATCATGGGAGGCGGAATCGCGTATCAGAGCGCATTGCACGGTACGCCGACCATCATGAAGGACATTGCGCAGGCGTCACTCGATCTGGGCATGCGCGAGGCGGCGAAGCTGCTCGACAAGCAGGTCGGCGCCGGCAAGATGCCGCCCGAGCAGGCGCGCAAGGTGAAAGAGTCGATCGTTGCGGCGCTCGACTTCGATGGCTTCGAGCACGTGGACATCGTCATCGAAGCCGTGGTCGAGCATCTCGACATCAAACGCACGGTGCTGGCCGACGTCGAGCGGCGGCTGGCCGGCGACGCAGTGCTGGCCTCCAATACGTCCTCGCTGTCGATCGCCGACTTGTCCAGCGCGTTGGCGCGGCCCGGGAACTTCGTTGGCATGCACTTCTTCAATCCGGTCCCCGCGATGCCGCTCGTGGAGATCGTGCGCGGTCCGCGAACCTCGGCGACGGCCGTGGCCACGGCTGTCGAATACGCGAGGTCGATCGGCAAGACGCCGGTCGTGGTCGCCGATTGCCCGGGCTTCCTCGTCAACCGCATCTTGACCGCCTATGTCGTGGCGTTCTTGCTGCTGGTGCGCGATGGGGTGGACTTCGTCGCAATCGACTCGGCAATGGAGGCGTTCGGCTGGCCGATGGGTCCGGCGTGGCTGATGGACGTCGTCGGCATGGATACCGCCTCGCACGTCATCGACGTCATCAGCGCCGGCTATACGCCGCGCATGAACGTCGACGGCCCGCACGCGGTTGCCTTGATGGCGGCGCAGGGACGCCTGGGGCAAAAGAGCGGGCTCGGCTTCTATCGCTACGAACCGGACGCGAAAGGTCGCCCACAGAAGCAGCCGACCGGCGACACGCATGCACTGCTCGCCGGAGTGCAGCCGGGCGGCGCGCGCGACCTGCCCGCGGACGAGATCGTGCAGCGCATGATGCTGCCGATGCTCGTCGAGGCCGCGCGCTGCCTCGACGAGCAGGTCGCCCGGTCCGCTGCCGACATCGACATGAGTCTCGTCCTCGGAATCGGCTTTCCTCGCCATCTGGGCGGCGCGCTCCGCTATGCGGACACGCTCGGGGCGAGCGAGGTCGTCGCGGCGTGCGAGCGCATGGCGCCGCTCGGGCGCCTCTATGAAGCACCCATGGGCCTGCGCGCACTCGCGAGGCGCAATGGCCGCTATTTCGACGATACGTCGGCCACGGAATTCGCCGCGATTCTGGACGAGTGAAATCCGTTCTATCCGTCTAGTCGCGAAATGCGGTGCTGCCTACGATTTATCTCACGGGCACCGCGCATGAGCGATGCCCTACCGGTACCTTTTCCAATTCGCCTTCATTAGCCAACGCCATGAAATCAAACTCTGCCAACACTCACGACGCCTTCGCTCTGCTAGGCCGCATCCTCATCGCAACCGTCTTTATTTTCAGCGGAATCGGCAAGCTCGCCGCGCCCAGCGCCACCATGGGCTATATCGCCTACGCCGGATTTCCGGCGCCTGTCACCAGCTTCGTCGCCGCGACGGCGCTCGAGCTCGGCGGCGGCCTGTTGCTGGTGATCGGCTATCAAACGCGACTGGTGGCGACGTTGCTGGCCATCTACTCGATCGCCACGGCGCTGGTCTTCCACCATGCGTTCGGCGACCAGAACCAGATGTTTCACTTCCTGAAGAACCTCGCGATTGCCGGCGGCCTGATTCAGGTTCTGGCGTTCGGTGCCAACGCATACAGTTTCGACCGCCGTCGTCAGTCGGCGCAGGTGCGTACCGCGTGAGCCGTAGCCGGGGCGTCCCGGAGTAGACTAGTGCGCAAACCGGACTTCAAGCATCCAGACCAGGAGACTGTCGATGGTGGATCTGAACGACGTTGCGCTCTTCATCAGCGTGGCGAGCGCCGGCAGCTTCGCCGAGGCGGCGCGGCGCCTCGGCTTGCCGGCCAATACCGCTAGCCGGCGCGTGCAGGAGCTCGAGCGGGAGCTGGGCGTGCGCCTGATGCAGCGCTCGACCCGCCGGCTCGTGCTGACCGACGCCGGCCAGCGCCTCTTCGCCCAGTGTGCCGGGCAGATCGAAACATTGACGAGCGCGACGCAGGAGATCGCCGAGGGCAATTCGAGCCCCAGCGGCAGGGTGCGCGTCGCGCTGCCGGCGGACTTCTTCTATATCGTCCCGGTGGACGTCATGGGCGAGTTCCTCGCCGCGAATCCGCGCGTTCGGCTGGATTTCGTGCTCAGCGATGAACGCGCCGATCTGCTCGGCGAAAACATCGACGTCGCATTTCGCATCGGCAAGGCGATCGAGCCGAATCTGATTGCACGCCAGATCGGCTGGACCGGCGCGAGCCTCGTGGCCAGTCCCGGCTATCTCGACGTGCACGGCGAGCCGGATGCACCCGCCGATCTATCCGATCACGAATGCATTGCCGCGCCCACGAACCCGACCGGCTATACGATCTGGCGGCTCGACGGGCCGCAGGAGCAGGTCGAAGTCGCGGTGCGCGGGCGCTTCCACGCGAACAGCATTCAGGCGCAGCTCGGCGCTGCGCGCAGCGGCCTCGGCATTGCGCTGCTGCCCTGCGCGATGGTAGCCGAGGACGTCACGGCCGGCCGTCTGAAAGTCGTCTTGCCGGAGTATGGATTGCATCGCGTCGGGGTCTATCTCGTCTATCTGAACCGGCGGCAACTGCCGCGCGCGGTCGGCGCGTTCATCGAATTCACGAGCGCGAAACTGCTCGAAACGAAGCTCATCGAGCCGCTCGCTTCGCTCATCTAATGTCTGCGTGCCGGGGCGTTCCTCGCGAACGCATGCTGGCGAACAACGACATCATGCAGCGCCGCAAAATCGTCGCATCGGACGATGGGCCAGGCGATCCCCGCGCGTACATTGACCGTGACACGAGCGCCGCGCCGTTCAAGTGCGGTGCTCCGGAAACCCTGCTGTTTCACGCATTCACGAGGTCAATATGGCTGAAGCTTATATCGTTGCCGCTGCGCGCACCGCGGGCGGACGGCGCAATGGTCGTCTCTCGGGCTGGCATCCGTCGGACCTTGCCGCGCAGGTGCTCGACGCGCTGATCGATCGCGCCGGGGCCGACCCCGCGACGGTGGACGACGTCATCATGGGCTGTGTGAGCCAGCTCGGTGAGCAATCGATGAATATCGCGCGCAACGCGATTCTCGCCTCGAAGCTGCCAATTTCGGTGCCCGGTACGACGATCGACCGTCAATGCGGGTCTTCGCAGCAGGCGTTGCACTTCGCCGCTCAGGTGGTCATGTCGGGCACCATGGACGTTGTCATTGCGGCCGGCGTGGAGCTCATGTCGCGCGTGCCGCTCGCCTCCGCGAACACGGTGGCGCTCAAGCACGGCATGGGTGGCTATATCAGTGCGCGCGTCGCAGCGCGCTATGACCACGTCGAGTTCAGCCAGTTTGCGGGAGCCGAGGCGATTGCCGCGAAATATGGCTTGTCGCGCGAACAACTGGACCGCTTTGCGCTCGAGAGTCACCAGCGCGCGATCGACGCCACGCGCGAGCACCTTTTCGCCGACGAGATCGTTCCGGTGCCGGCGATCGGCCCCGAAGGCGCAATCGGCGACGAACTGCACGCAACCGACGAGGGCATCCGCTTCGACGTGTCGCTCGACGGGATTCGCAGCGTGAAGACGCTGCAGGAAGGCGGCGTGATCTCGGCGGCGGCGTCGAGCCAGGTGTGCGACGGCGCATCGGGCGTGATGGTGGTCAGCGAACGCGGGCTGAAGATGCTCGGCGCAAAGCCGCTCGCGCGTGTCCATCATATGTCCGTGCTCGGGCACGACCCCGTGATCATGCTGGAAGCACCCATTCCCGCCACGCAGCGCGCATTGCAGAGAGCAGGGCTGAGCATCCAGGACATCGACCTGTACGAAGTCAACGAGGCGTTCGCGCCGATTCCGCTCGCGTGGCTGGCGGCACTCGACGCGGACCCGGCTCGCCTGAACGTCAACGGCGGGGCGATTGCTCTCGGGCATCCGCTGGGCGCGTCCGGCACCAAGCTGATGACGACGCTGATTCACGCGCTCGCACAACGGGGAAAACGCTACGGTTTGCAGACAATGTGCGAGGGCGGAGGCATGGCCAACGTGACCATCGTGGAGCGGCTTCAGTAGGCGCCGCCCCGCTCGTGTCGAGCGGTTCGGCTCGCCCGCTTGCGCTCGGTGCGTGCTGGTGGGTCGGCGCTCAGGCCATCAGGCCGAGCTTGCGTGCGATCGCCACCGCTTGCGTGCGGCTGCGCGCGTTGAGCTTGCTGTTGATGTTGCGCAGGTGCGTGCGCACCGTGCTGTCCGATACGAAGAGATTTTCGGCCATTGCGGCATTCGAGTAGCCTTCGGCCAGCAGCTTCAGGACGCGCAGCTCCTTGCGCGTCAGCGGCTCGAGGAGCATGCCCTCGCACGCCGGCGTTTTGGGCGAAGCAGCGGCGCGGGACGGCCCAAGGACCTGCAGCAACCGGTGCAGATACTCGCCGAGAATGGGGTCGTCGCGGTGCGCGCCTCCGCCCTCGGCCAGCGTGCAGCATTGTTCGAGCAGCGGCGCGACTTGCGCACCTTCATCGAGAATCAGTCGGGCGAATCCTTCTTGACAGGCGTGGTACAGCAGCGGCGCGGCCATATCGATGGCGAAGCGGGTTTCGCCTTTGCCATGCAGCGCGAGCGCGGCCAGCAGGCGCAGCTTGAGCGCGCGGGTGTTGCGCGATGCCCGCTGGGCATCGGCGAGCTCGCGTTCGAGCAGCGTCAGGGCGGCGTCGACGTCGCCGAACGCGATTTCCCAGCGCGCGCGGCCTATCACGAGATCATCGACTTCGTTGGCGGGCAGGCTCAGACGCGCGATGCGCTGCCACAGATCCGGCTCGTCGGCGTGATTCAGTTCCGCGCGAGCGAGTGCCGCGTGTCCCTGCAGCAGCAAAAGCCGGGCGCGTTCGAGACGCGCCGTGGCGACGACACGCGGCAACTGACGTTCGGTGCCCAGGTATTCGAGCTCACTCAACAGGCGTTGCGCCTGATCGACTTCGCCGCGCTGGAAGGCGATCCGCGACCCGATCCGGTAGCCCACGATGATGTGATCGGGCAGGCCGACGTCGCGCGCGAGCGGCAGGTAGACATTGAGCAGATGCTCCGCCTGCTCGACATCGTCCGTCTCGTAGACCGAACTGGCGTACAGCACACCGGCCCACGCATTGCCTTTGGTGAGGTTGTACGAATGCGCGCGCGCCGAGTCCACCGCGAGCCGGAAGCGCGCGGCGGCCTTGCGCATGCGTCCCAGTTGCAGGTCGACGAGCCCTTCGGCCGCCTCCGTGTGCATGCGAATGAAGCCGCTCGCGTTCTCCACGTGGCGTGCCGTGTCGAACAGGCGGTGCGCCTCTTCGTGCTGACCGAGCACGGACACGATATGGCCCATCGAATTGCACAGCACGCCGTCGGCAAACGCGCTCGGCGTGGGGAGATGGCTCAGGCACTGCCGGCCGAGCGCATAGCCGTCTTCGAAGCGATCCATCATCGCGAGGAGCATCGGGCGCAGCCCGTTCACATGGGCGCGCACCAGCGGATCTGCGCTGTTCGCGTAGCCTGAGTGCTCGAGCAGCGCCATGGCCTGGCGTGGCCCATGCGTGAACGCCGTTGCCCAGACCGCGATGACCTGCAGGCGGGGATTGACGGCGAGTTCCTCAGGCTGCAACGCATCGAACCAGCGCGCGAGCAGGCGCATGCGGCCTTGCTCGAGAAAGCAGTCGGCGTGCTGGGCGAGCAGCGACATTGCATACGGTGCATCGCCGCCTTCGAGCGCGTGGTCGATAGCGGATTCGGGGCGCCGGCGCTCTTCGTACCAGCCGGCCGCCGCCAGATGCAGGCGCAGCGCTTCGTCGGGCCGCTCCGCGCGCAATTGTGCGCTTAGATAATCGGCGAACATGCTGTGGTAGCGCCACGCCGGCTCCTTGCCCTCGACCGGAGTGAGAAAGAGGTGCGTGGCGACGAGCCTCTCCAGGATGCCGTTCGCGTCGAGGCCCGGATTCAACGCCTGGCACAACGATGGATCGAGCTGGCGAAGAATGCTGGTGCGAAGCAGGAACTCGCGGATATCCGCCGGCTGTTGCGCGAGCACGTCGTCGGCCAGATAGGCTGCCACGTCGCCGTGCGCGCCCGAAAAGCGCTCGATGAAGTCGCCGTGCGCGTCGCGCCGCGCGAGCGACAGCGCGGCCAGCGAGAGCGCCGCGGCCCAGCCTTCGGTTTTCCGGTACAGGCGTCTCACATGATCGGGCGAGGGCGGGTTCGGCAAGCGCAGGTTGAAGAGCGCCTGGGCCTCGGACGGCGTGAAGCGAAGGCTTTCGGCGTCGATTTCGAGCAATTCGCCCTGTACGCGCAGGCGCGCGATGCCGAGATCGGGCTGCACGCGCGTGCCGATGAGAATCTGGCCATTGCGCGGCAGATGCTCGACCGCCTCGCGGATGAGCCCGATGACGGCGGGCTCGATCAGCTTCTCGAAGTCGTCGAGCACGAGCGTGAACGCCCTGACGTCGCGCGCCAGGGTTTTCAGCATGTCGAGCGGCGTCCCGGGCGGGATTTCGTCGACGCCGCTCTCCGAAATCGCCGCGCGCAGGCCGCGGAGGAAGCGGGGAACGTCGTTGTCCGCACGATCGAGCGAGACCCAGACGGTATGCACGTTGAGGTCGCCGAGGCAGTTGCGAGCCTGTGCTATGGCGGTCGTCTTGCCGAAGCCGGCCGGCGCGTGGACCAGCACGAGCCTCGCGCGCGAGCTCGCAATGCGCTGGCACACGCCGGTGCGCTGGACTTCGCGATCGAGTGGCTGGCTCATATCGATAACCGGGTCGGCGGCCCGAATCCGGGCAGCCTGGGCGAGTGAGGTGGGCGAGGCGAGCGCGTTCATCGATAGCACCATGGGTTCGGGTTCAAGCCGCGCGTTGGCCGGCGAGGGCATGCGATCAATGTAGGCAGCCACTCGGGGCATTGACTAGCCGGCGCGGCTGGAGTGCACCCGTCCAGAAATGGACGAGTGCGCTGCGCACGACCGATTGCTGCCGATCGTGGACGAATGAAATCCGCTTCCCCCCGCTAATCGAAGAGGACGGCATCTGCCAGGATGCCTCTACACGCTGTCCATGCCATCGGGCGTCGCGTCACTCAACTCTTCAGGGCAACCCACCATGACGACCATCCTTCACATCAACAGCAGCATCCGCAATACGGGTTCGGTTTCGCGCCAGCTCTCGACCGAATTCGTGAGCAAGTGGAAGGCGGCGAACCCCGGCGACGTCGTGATCGAACGCGATCTGGGGCGCGAGCCGGTGCCGCATCTGACCGAGCAGATGATGGGCGCCTTCTTCACGCCGGCGGACCAGCATTCGCCCGAGCAGGCGCGAACCATTGCGCTGGCCGATGCCCTGGTGAATGAGCTGCTTCAAGCCGACGTCATCGTGCTCGGCGCGCCGATGTACAACTTTTCGATCAGCTCGGCGCTCAAGGCATGGATCGATCACGTGACGCGTGCCGGCGTGACGTTCAACTATTCGGAGAATGGCCCGGTCGGTCTCGTGACGCGCAAGAAGGTCTACCTGTTCACGGCGAGCGGCGGGGTATACAGCGACGGCCCGGCACAGGCGATGAATTTCCAGGAGACGTATCTGCGTGCGGTCCTCGGCTTCATCGGTCTGAGCGACGTGAGCGTGGTGCGCGCCGAAGGGCTGGCGATGGGCGAGCCGTCGGTCGACGCCGCCCTGCACGAGGGCCGCAAGGCGATCGACGCGCTCGTCGCGGCATGACGCGGCACGCGGTGCTGCAGCGCGCGCAGGCGTAACGGCCACCGCGACGGGCGGGAAAGGATCGACAACAGGGAATAACCAGGGAGTAGCGATGGCTCATGTAATCGCGGCGCCATGCGTGGCCGACTATTCGTGCGTGGAGATTTGCCCGGTCGGCTGCATCGGCCCGCGTGCGGCCGATGAGGATTTCGGCGACGCAGAGCAGTTGTATATCGATCCCGACGCTTGCGTCGACTGCGGCGCCTGTGTCGAAGTCTGTCCTGTCTCGGCGATCTTTGAAGCAGGCTGCCTGCCGGAGAAGTGGCGCCATTACGCGCAGGTCAACAAGGACTACTTCCTCGCCAAGAGGGAATCGGCATGATGCCTCCGTTCAGGGTCGCGCTCGTCGGCGCTGGTCCGGCCGCGATGTATGCGCTCGGACATCTGCTCGAAACGAGCGAGCTCGCGTTCGAGGTCGACGTTTTCGAGCGTTTGCCCAATCCCTGGGGCCTCGTGCGCGCCGGTGTCGCCCCCGATCACCCGGAAAAGAAATGGGTGGTCGACCGGCTCTTCGACTTTCACTTGAACGACCCGCGCGTACGCTTTTTCGGCAACGTTGAGATCGGCGCGGACATCGCTCATGCGGAACTCGCCGCATGGTACGACGCGGTAGTCTACGCGGTCGGGGCGAGCGGCGACACGCGCATGCGCATTCCTGGCGAGACCTTGCCGGGCTGCTGGGCGGCGTGCGATTTCATCGGCTTCTACAACGGTCATCCCGACTACCGGCATCTCGGCTTCGATCTGTCCTCCGAGCGGGCAGTGGTGGTCGGCAACGGCAACGTCGCGCTGGACGTCGCTCGCATGTTGACGACGCCGGTGGCGGAGCTGGCGCGCACCGACATCGCCGATCATGCGCTCGACGCATTGCGCCGCAGCGCCGTTCGCGAGGTGGTCGTGCTCGGCCGGCGCAGCCCTATGCAGGGCGCGTTCCACAATCCCGAACTCGAGGAGCTCGAGCATCTGCAAGGCGTCGACGTCCTCGTGGAAGGCGGCTCGCCAGCCGACGACGAGCCCCTGAGCTGGGAGGCCCGGCGCAAGGCGGCGACGCTCGATCGGCTCGCCGCTCGTCCGCGCCATGCGCGCAACAAGCGCATCGTCCTGCGCTTTCTGAGCTCGCCCGTCGAATTGCGCGGCAGCGCGAAGGTCGATCAGGTCGTGGTCGCCCGCAATCGTCTGGAGCGCAACGCCCGAGGCGAACTGATCGCGCAGCCCACGGACGAACGATCGGTGTTGCGTGCGGGGCTCGTGCTGCGGGCCATCGGCTACCGCGGTGGACCATTCCCCGGCTTGCCGTTCGACGAGCGTCGCGGCGTCATCCGCAATGTCGGCGGGCGCGTGGTCGACGCGCAGGGCTGGCTCGCGGGCACTTACGTGACCGGCTGGATCAAGCGTGGCTGCCGCGGAATCATCGGCAGCAACAAGCCATGCGCGCGCGAGACGGTCGATTGCCTGATCGACGATGCGAAAAACCGTCGCTTGCCGCGCGCGCGCCTGGACAAGAACGAGGTATTCGCGCGCGTCATGCAAAAGCAGCCCGATCTCGTGCAGCGCCGCGACTGGTCGGCAATCGACCGCGCGGAAAAGGACGCGGGGCGCGAGGCCGGGCGGCCGCGCGTAAAGATGAGCGACGTCGCGCGCATGCTGGCTTGCGCGCAGGCCGCGCGCTGATACTCGCACTCGACTGGGAGCCATCGTCTTGGCGCATACGAAACACACCTTTTGCCGCATTTGCGACCCGCATTGCCCGTTGCAGGCCGAACTCGATGATAGCGGAAAAGTCATCCGCCTGAGCCCCGATCTGGGCCATCCGGGCGGCGGCGTGGCCTGCCACAAGGGGCTCTCGTTCCTTGATGTGCACGATCACAGCGATCGCGTGAACTGGCCGCAGAAACGCATGAATCCGCGTGCCGAGCCGCGTGGCGAATTCGTCGAGACGGACTGGGATTCCGCCATGGCGGACCTCGGCGGCCGGCTCAAAGCCGTTCGCGACCGGCATGGTCCGAATGCGATTGCCGTGTACATGGGCAATCCATGGTCCTTCGACACGGCGGCCTTCGTGTCGCTCGGCCAGTTTCAGGACACGATCGGCACGCGTATGCGCTTCAGTGCGAATACGCAGGATACGGCCAACAAATTCGTCGCGGCGGGCGAGATCTATGGTTCGCCCATGGCATTGATGGTGCCGGACCTCGCCCACACCGACTATCTGCTGTGTCTCGGCTCGAACCCGGGGGTCTCACGCTGGGTGCTGTTCTCAACGCCGAACGACGGCGGCGATACCCTCAAGCGGATCGTTCGGCGCGGGGGGAAGGTCCGCTTCGTCAATCCGCGCAAGACCGAGTCCTCCACCGTCGAAACCGGGCCGACGCTGCGCATCAAGCCCGGCACGGATGTCTATTTTCTTGCGGCCCTGCTGCATGAAATCGATCTGCGCCGCGGCATCGACGAAGCGGTGGTGCAGCGCTACGGCAAGCACGCCGATGCGCTCAGGGACTTTTGCCGGGCCTATCCGGCGCACAAGGTGGCGCCGGTCATCGGGCTCGATGCGAAGGCCGTGGCCGAAGTGGCCGACGAACTGCTCGCGGCGAAGTCCGCAGCCGTCTATATGGCGACCGGGCTCAATCAAAGTCAGCAGGGCATCCTGTGTTACTGGCTCGTCGAGATGCTCAACTTCGTGACAGGAAACCTCGGGCGCCGGGGCGGCACGTACAAGCCCACCGGGCTATTCAATGCGTTCGCGCCGGCTTCGCCGGTACGGCCGATGGAAACGTCCCTCGGGCGTTTCAGCGTGCCGGAGCCGATGGGGCATGCGGTCATGCCCGCGGCACTGCTGCCGTCGTTCATCGAGCGCGGCGACGTGCGCGCGCTGATCGTGCTGGGCGGCAACCCGCTGCTTACGGTAGGCGGGGGCGATCGCCTGCGCGCAGCGTGTGAAAAGCTCGAACTCATGCTGAGCGTCGATCTCTTTCGCAACGCAACAGGCGAGATGGCCGACTACGTGCTGCCCGCAACCGACTGGCTCGAGCGCAAGGACATCAACTTGCTGGCGAGCGGGATGCAGTCCGTTCCCTATGTTCAGTACACCGACGAAATGCAGGCGCCAGCAGCGGGACGACGCAGCGGATGGTGGATCCTCGCCCGTATCGCGCAGGCGATGGGCCTGCCGTCGCCGTTCGACAGCCGCCCCGATCGCAGCGATGGCGTGCAGGAGATCGAGCAGTTGCTGGCGGCGGGAGATCTGTCGATCGATGCGCTCCGGAAGATGCCCGCACACACGGCCATGCTTGCCGAAGAGGATCGCGCGGTGCTGTTGGAGCGCTGTCTTCAGCACGAAGACCGGAAGATCGATTGCTTCCCCAAGGCGTTCGTCGAAGCAGGACTCTTCGCGCGCTGCCATGCGATCTTCGCGCAACGCGCCGCGGAGCCGGGCAATACGCTGAGACTGATTTCGCTGCGCACGCGCTACATGCAGAACAGCTGGCTCGCCAATTCGGAAAGATTCCGGCGTGGCCGGCAGAGCATCAATCCGCTGAACATCTGCGCTGAAGATGCAGCGGCACGCGGCCTGCACGATGGCGATGCGGTACGCGTGTTCAACGAGCATGGAAGCCTCGAAACCCGGGTGCTGATCGACAACGGCTTGCGGCCGGGCGCAGTGGCGATGACGCATGGACACGGCAATACACACGCCTATGGGTTGTCCGTTGCTTCGCGCAAGGCGGGCGCCAATTGCAACGCGCTCATGCCGACGAGCGCGCACACCATCGAGCCGCTGAGCTACATGTCGTGGTTGTCCGGCGTGCCGGTGCAGATCGAGCGCATCGAAACGTCGTGAATGCATTCATTAACGTGAAGGAGTGGGAGTCATGCTGATAGGGGTGCCGGTCGAAACCACATCGGGCGAAACGCGCGTAGCCGCGACGCCGGAGACCGCGAGGAAGCTCAAGGAGCAGGGGCATACGGTGCGCGTGGCGTCCGGGGCCGGGCTCGCGGCCTTCATAACCGACGAAGCGTATCTCGCCGCCGGTGCACAGATCGTGGCGCAGGAGAACGCACTCGGCTGCGACCTCGTGCTGAAGGTCAGGTCTCCGCAGGAGAGCGAACTGGCGGGATTGCGCAGGGGCGCCGTGCTTGTCGGCATGCTCAATCCGTTCGACGCAGCGGGGCTCGCGCGGCTGGCCGAGGCCGGCCTGACCGCGTTCGCACTGGAAGCCGCGCCGCGCACCACGCGCGCACAGAGCCTCGACGTGCTCTCCAGTCAGGCGAATATCGCCGGCTACAAGGCCGTGATGATCGCCGCGGACCGCTATCGGCGCCTCTTTCCGATGCTGATGACCGCCGCCGGCACCGTGAAGGCGGCGCGCGTGGTGATACTCGGCGTGGGCGTGGCCGGTTTGCAGGCGATCGCGACGGCCAGGCGTCTGGGCGCCGTCATCGAGGCCAGCGACGTGCGCCCGAGCGTCAAGGAGCAGGTCGAGTCGCTGGGGGCGAAATTCATCGACGTACCCTACGAAACCGAGGAAGAGCGGGATGCGGCGCAAGGTGTGGGCGGCTATGCGCGGCCGATGCCGGCTTCATGGGTCGAACGCCAGCAGGTCGAGGTTGCGCGGCGTGTCGCGGCGGCCGATATCGTCATCACGACCGCGCTGATTCCCGGACGCACGGCGCCGGTGCTGGTGACCGAGGCGATGGTGCAGTCGATGAAACCCGGCTCCGTCATTGTCGACCTCGCCGCCGCGCAAGGCGGAAATTGCCCGTTGACCGAGCCGGATGCCACGGTGGTCAAGCATGGTGTGACCATCGTCGGCGACACCAATTTGCCCGCGCTCGTGGCGGCGGACGCCAGCAATCTGTACGCACGCAACGTGCTCGATTTCCTGAAGCTCGTGCTCCCGAAAGAGGGCGGCGTGAGCATCGATCTGGAAGACGATATCGTCGCCGCCTGCCTCGTGACGCGCAACGGGCAGGTCGTGCGCGCCCAATCCGCTGCGCCCAGCCGGCAGGCAGCGGAACCCTCCACTACCGACTGAGAGTTGCTATGGAACCCGTTAGCCACATCATCACGAATCTGATCATTTTCATGCTCGCCATTTACGTCGGCTATCACGTCGTCTGGAACGTGACGCCCGCGCTGCATACGCCATTGATGGCCGTGACCAACGCCATATCGGCGATTGTGATCGTGGGCGCGATGCTAGCGGCAGGGCTTACGACTGGTGCGCTCGGCCGGGTGGCCGGCGTGCTGGCCGTCGCGCTGGCCGCGGTCAATGTGTTCGGCGGCTTCCTCGTCACGCGCCGGATGCTCGAAATGTTCCGGAAGAAAGAACGCAAGACCAGCGCAACGGCGGGGGCGTGACCATTATGAGCATGAATGTCGCAACACTACTGTATTTGCTGGCGAGCGTGTGCTTCATCCAGGCCTTGAAAGGCCTGTCCCATCCGACCACGGCGGCGCGCGGAAATATCTTCGGCATGACGGGCATGGCCATCGCGATGCTGACGACCGCCGCGCTGATCGCGCAGCTCGCGTCGTCTCCAGCGGGGCTCGGCTTCGTGCTGATCGGGTTGCTGGCGGGTGGCTCGGCGGGCGCCCTGATGGCGCAGCGTGTGGAAATGACCCGGATGCCGGAGCTCGTCGCCTTCATGCATAGCATGATCGGCCTCGCCGCTGTCCTGATCGCCGTGGCCGCGGTCGCGGAGCCGTGGGCGCTCGGCATCACGCCGGCGCCGGACCCGGCGGTGCTGGCCAGCGCGGCGTCGGTGGACGGCGTCGCGCATTCGCCGATTCCCTATGGCAACCGGCTGGAGCTTTTCTTCGGCGCGGCCATCGGCGCGATTACTTTCAGCGGGTCGGTCATCGCATTCGGCAAGCTCAGCGGCAAATACAAGCTGCGCGTGTTCCAGGGCGCGCCGGTGCAGTTTACGGGGCAGCACGCGCTGAATCTCGCGCTGGCGCTCGCGACCCTTGCGCTGGGGATCGGCTTTGTCGCGACTGGGAGCTGGACCGCCTTTCTCTCGATGCTGGCGCTCGCGTTCGCACTGGGTGTGCTGATCATTATTCCGATCGGGGGTGCGGACATGCCCGTGGTGGTGTCGATGTTGAACAGCTATTCCGGCTGGGCGGCTTCGGGAATCGGCTTTTCGCTCGGCAATCCTATGTTGATCGTGGCCGGATCGCTGGTAGGAAGCTCGGGCGCCATCCTGTCTTACATCATGTGCAAGGCGATGAACCGATCGTTCTTCAACGTCATTCTGGGCGGGTTCGGCGGCGAGGCGAACGCGGCCGGCAGCGGCACGGTCGAGCAGCGGCCGGTCAAGAGCGGCAGCGCGGACGACGCCGCCTACATGCTGTCCAACGCGGAAACCGTGATTATCGTGCCGGGTTACGGCCTCGCCGTCGCCCGGGCGCAGCATGCGATCAACGAACTGGCGCAGAAGCTGAAGCACAAGGGCGTGACCGTGAAATATGCCATCCATCCGGTCGCCGGACGCATGCCAGGGCACATGAACGTGCTACTTGCCGAGGCGGAAGTGCCGTACGACCAGGTGTTCGAGATGGAGGACATCAACGGCGAATTTGCTCAGGCCGATGTCGCGATCGTCCTCGGTGCGAATGACGTGGTGAATCCGGTTGCATTGCAGAAAGGCAGTCCGATCTATGGCATGCCTATTCTCGATGCGTACAAGGCGCGCACGGTCATCGTCAACAAACGCTCGATGGCCGCGGGTTATGCGGGACTCGACAACGAATTGTTCTATCTCGACAAGACGATGATGGTATTCGGCGATGCGAAGAAGATTGTCGAGGACATGGTGAAGGCGGTCGAATGAGCGCGATGGGGCCGTACGCCCATGCAACGAATTGAGCTAATCATGAGAGATGGAAGGGAACCATGGGACAACTGGAAGGGAAAGTCGCGATCATCACGGGGTCCGCTCAAGGACAAGGCGCAATGGAAGCACGCCTTTTCGCCGAGCAAGGCGCTCGACTCGTGCTGACGGATATCGCGCCCGGTGGCGAGGCGTTGGCCGAGGAGATCGGCGCTCAGGCGATATTCCTCCGGCACGACGTTGCCGATGCAATGGCATGGCAGCATGTCATTGACGCAGCGATGGAGCGATACGGAAGGATCGACGTGCTGGTCAACAACGCCGGAGTGTACAAGCCCGCTTCATTGCAGGATACCGGCGCGGCGTTGCTGGACTATCACTATCGCGTCAATCAACTCGGTGTGTTCCTCGGGATGAAAGCGGTCATTGAACCTATGGCCGCCGTGGGCGGTGGCTCCATTGTCAACATTTCATCCCAAGCGGCACTCGGCGGAGTGCCAGGCGTCTTTGCCTACTCGGCGACGAAATGGGCGGTGCGGGGCATGACCAAGTCCGCAGCGCTTGATCTCGCGCGTTACGGAATTCGCGTCAACTCCGTTCATCCAGGCGGGATCGACACGCCCATGATTGCCGCGAATAGTGCCGAGGCAATGGAAGGGTTCAAGGCCATGATCCCGTTGGGGCGGCTTGGGACGCCGGAAGAAGTCGGACGAGTCGTGCTCTTCCTGGCGAGCAGCGCGTCGAGTTACGTGACCGGGGCGGAAATCGCCGTGGCCGGTGGCTTTGGAATTTAGCGGCGGTATGGAGGAAACGTAGACCCCCTTTATTGGCCCTACGAAGCTCCCGGATTTTCTGTCGCATTCAGGAGGCTGCTCCAGCATTCGATGGGGATTCTTATCCGGCAGCTAATCTCCTGACGGTCGCGGTGCAATGAGGGTTGCACATTCGCGACGTCCCCGCCGGGTTACCAAGGGAAAACGCCGGGGCATTGGATCATTGTTCTTTGCGCACCGAATCCGTTGTGTTCTGACGTTCCGTGAGGGTAGATCCCGCGGTAGCCATACATCGCACATTGATCCATCCCTTATGGGACGGGCCTGAGCGGCCGCAATGAGAACCCGGCATCGGTCAGAAGATGCCCCAATTAAGAGGTCACATGGCGTAAGTTTTGGCGTAGGCGAGACCAAGGCGAGCGTGATCGGCATGACCATTCCGGTCGCGCGCGATCTCGTGGAGTACGGCATTCGCGTGCTGTCGATCGCGCCGGGGTTGTTCGAGACGGGAATGTCGGCAGGCATGCCGGCCAAGGTGTCCGACGGCTTGATCGAGAAGATGTTGTTCCCGCGGCGCATTGGTCACGCGGGCGAGTTCGGCGCGCTCGTGCGGCATCTCGTCGAGAGCGCGTACATGAACGCGCTCACCGTCGACATCGACTGCGGCACGCGATGATCGGCCGCAAGCGGCCATATCAGTCAAGGAGAGGATTGTGAAGGTATTGGTGGGTGTGAAGAGAGTCGTCGATTCGAACGTGAAGGTCGGCGTGAAATCCGATGGGTCGGGCGTCGATATCGCCAACGTGAAAATGTCGATGAACCCGTTCGACGAAATCGCCGTGGAAGAGGCGGTGCGTCTGAAGGAAGCGGGCGTGGCGACGGAAGTGATCGCCGTGTCCGCGGGTGTCGCGCAAGCGCAGGAAACGCTGCGCACGGCGCTGGCGATCGGCGCGGATCGCGCGATCCTCATCGAGTCGAACGAAGACCTGCAGCCACTCGCAGTGGCCAAACTTTTGAAAGCCCTTGTCGACAAGGAGCAGCCACAGCTTGTGATCCTCGGTAAGCAGGCCATCGACGACGATTCGAATCAGTGCGGACAGATGCTTGCCGCGTTGGCGGGCCTGCCGCAGGCGACGTTCGCTTCAAAAGTGGTCGTGGCCGACGGCAAGGCCACGGTCGCGCGCGAAGTCGATGGCGGCGCGGAAACGCTTTCGCTGAAGTTGCCCGCCGTGGTTACGACCGACTTGCGCCTGAACGAGCCGCGCTACGTGACGCTGCCCAACATCATGAAGGCGAGGAAGAAGCCGCTGGACACGGTCAAGCCCGAGGACCTTGGCGTGGACGTCGCGCCGCGTCTGAAGACGCTGAAGGTTGCCGAGCCGCCGAAGCGCTCGGCAGGCGCGAAGGTGCCGGACGTGAAGACCCTGGTCGAGAAGCTGAAGACCGAAGCCAAGGTGCTGTAGAGGTCAGGGGAGCGATGGAAAATGACGATTCTGGTAATTGCTGAACACGACAACGCGTCCGTCAAGGCCGCAACGTTGAACACGGTGGCGGCGGCGATGAAAATCGGCGGCGACGTTCATGTGCTGATTGCGGGCCACAACGCTCGAGCGGCGGCGGATGCCGCGGCAAACATCGCCGGCGTTTCAAAGGTGCTGCTGGCCGATGCGCCGCAACTCGAAGCAGGTCTTGCCGAGAACATCGAGGCGACCGTTATTGGCATTGCGAATCATTATTCGCACATCTTTGCGGCCTCGACGGCAGCGGGCAAGAATGTTATGCCACGCATTGCCGCGAAGCTCGACGTCGCGCAAATCAGCGACATCACGGCGGTCGTGAGCCTCGATACGTTCGAACGCCCAATCTACGCGGGCAACGCGATTGCGACGGTTCAATCGTCGGATTGGATCAAGGTCATCACGGTTCGCACCACCGGTTTCGATGCCGTGGTGGCGCAAGGCGGCAGCGCGGCGCTCGAGACAATCGATGCGGCGGCGGACAGCGGTCTTTCGCAGTTCGTGAGCCGCGAGGTGACGAAGCTCGATCGTCCGGAACTCACGAGCGCGTCGATCATTGTCTCGGGTGGCCGCGGTCTGGGCAGCAGCGAGAACTACACGAAGGTGCTCGAGCCGCTGGCGAACAAGCTCAACGCGGCGCTGGGCGCCTCGCGTGCAGCCGTGGACGCAGGCTATGTCCCGAACGATTATCAGGTCGGCCAAACCGGCAAGATCGTCGCGCCGCAGCTCTACATCGCGGTGGGTATCTCGGGCGCGATTCAACATCTGGCGGGTATGAAGGATTCCAAAGTCATCGTCGCGATCAACAAGGACGAGGAAGCGCCAATTTTCGGCGTAGCCGATTATGGTCTCGTCGGCGATCTGTTTTCGCTGGTGCCCGAGCTCGTGAACGAGCCCGGCTTGCGGTCCTGATACGTGGCGGATTCTTGATGAACGGGAGCACACGATGAGCACCAGTGAAAGGTCGTTGCGGGTTCAGGTGGAAAAGTGGCTCGGCGTGGATGCGGCCAGCCGCACACAGGTGACGCGGTTCTGCCGTTCGAGCCTGAATCCATGGCGCTGTGTCCGGGTGGAGATCGCACGGGCTTCCGGCGCGTTGTCGATCGTCTTCTTTCGTCATGAAGATGGCTCATGGTGTGTATTCCCACCCACCTGCAGGCACCCTGTGATGAATGGGCATATGCCCGCCGTACAACCACTGCATGTTGCGTGAGTTATGCACGGGCCGCTCAAGGCGGCGAGGCATATCTAGTTTTTGAAAGAATGGAGAACCGGTTTCGTGAGCATCTCGACCGTCGCCGTAAATGAATATACGGCCCAGCGCGAATCGATGGAGTACGACATGATCCTGGGTGGCGGCCCGGCAGGCCTGTCCGCGGCGATCCATCTGAAGCAACTGGCAGCAGAAAGAGGCGCTGAGATCGGCGTATGCGTGTTGGAAAACGGCTCGGAGATCGGGGCGCATATCCTCTCGGGTGCGGTCATGGATCCGCGCGCCATCGGCGAGCTCATTCCCGACTGGAAGGAACAGGGCGCGCCGCTGAACGTGCACGTTACCGAAGATCAATTTCTTTTCCTTTCGGAAAATAGTGCGAAGACGGTGCCCACTTGGGCGCTGCCGGATAACTACAAGAATCACGGCAACTACGTGATCAGCCTCGCGAACGTCACGCGCTGGCTGGGCCAGCAAGCCGAGGCGCTGGGCGTGGAAATCTTCCCGGGCTTTCCGGCGCGGAAGTGCTCTACAAGGGGTGCCCTTGATTCTCGTACAGGCTTCCGGTTAGGTGCACCTATGCCTAGCGTGCGTCTGGCTTGTGGCCCTGTATAAATTTCGTTTAAAATCAAACGCCTACTGACTACTCCCTGCGTTTCCGAATTGCGTGGATGGCGGTAGCAGTCCAGCGATTTGATCCGCACGTCGTGATGAAAGACCGAAACTGCAGACGCTGTCTGCATTGTCGATCTAAGTTTTCGACTTCAGCTCAGGCTCGGCGACTGGCGGTCGAAGCTCACAGATCACTGTCGAGACTCGGAAGGATTCGGTGCGCGTACCGAGCCACTGGGAAATTGAACGTCCCGCGCTGGTTGATTCCCTCCAGGTGTGTCGGCGCGATTCGTCTCAACTGTTCAGGTGCCAGTGGCTTGCCTGTGGTAGCCTGAATTTGGGGTATTCGTACCTTTGGTGCAATTTCTGGCGCGAGCACCATGTCAGCGGCGACGAGCAGAGCAACTCCGATCAGGAGCAGGGTGCGCGGACGAATGTAGTCGGTGACAGCCCCCGCCGGGTAGGCCGCCCCCGAAAAGAAACCGATCATCACGACCATGACCATAGGCGCGTAGTCGAGCGGAAGCCCGACGCTCTGGGCGCGCAGCACCAAGAACGCGTCGCAACAAGGCATAGGTGCAACGCGAACTGTCCCACACTGGAGCGAACACGATGCAGCCCGAACCGATACCCCCCGACGAGCGCGCGGCGCTTGAGTGCCTGATCACTCATGCGCTGGGCGACACGCACCAGGCGCAACATGTCTCCGATTTCCTGCTTGCCTGGTGGATTGCCGCCTCATGTGGCGGATTCGACCTGACCGACCTTTGGTCCGTGGACGATGCCATCGCAGCCCATATGGTGACGGTATTCGGCTTTCTCGCGGGCGGCAAGCATGCCTACCCCAACGATCTGGGATACGAACAGCAATTCGTAGCCAATTCTGGACGCATGGCGCCCTGAGTGTGGCAATTGAGAAGACAGACGCGGAAAACGACGGAGGTAGCAATGGCGAGCCACCTGCTTTCTCAGTTCCCGCAGGACGAGCAAGACGATTTCGCGCTCGTATGCCAGAGGTACGGTCGCGCCGTCAGCGAATTCGAAGTGGTCGACGAGGATCAGTATCCGAGCGGCGGCCGAGCGGGGCCGATTGCCCGGCAAGTGACCGTGGCGCTGAGTGGAAAGTCGGCCGTGGCTTTGTACGATGGCGGACACGGAAGCGCCTGGATTGCGGATTTCGAGAACGATTTGAAGTCGGGATCATTCGGTTGAGCCAATAGGGGGAAAACGACCGGTGCATGGGCGCCCCCCACGGCGGCCGGTAGCCGCAGGAGGAAGGACCATGAGTGAGCGTGACAACGAGATCTCAGATCTCGCAAAGGACATTTTGGGAAACGTTATTCAGGGCATGTTGGCCAGCGGCAAGCCTCTGGTCCCGAGGGACGCTGCGAACGCAGCCGTGCTGTGCGCGACGGCGCTGGTGGACCAACTGGCTGACAGCCAAAACTGAAGCGTCGGAAAAGCCGGCGATCGGCATAGAGGCAATGGCGGACGCGGAGTCATTACTCGGCAACCGGCAATCCGTGCTAGAGGAGGCGAGCAGAATCCAGCGCCAATTCCACGATGGCAGCACCGAGTTTTGTCTATACGATCTCCTGTGTCGCAAAGATACTCAGAGCCGGAGGATTGGCTGGACGAACTGGCGAATATGAACCTGGAGGCAGAGAACGGGTGTCTCGGGATCATCGACGATCTGGACGTCCCCGCTGAGCAGTTGGTCTCCGTAACCGCGTTCACGGATGCTGGCTTATCCAATGTCCGAGGAGAGCGTCCTCGGGCGGAAGCGTCACGTCCTGCTGCGGCGAAACCTCCTTCGGTGCGGGAACAGGTGGTGACTCGCTGGGAGTTACTGATGGCGGCAGGCCCGATAATGGGCAGCGTGACCGAGAAGCGGAGTCAATCATGGCGAAAAGGACTTTCGTGCAAAGCGTCGGCGATGGACTGGCCGGTGTTGCCTCCACCTCGCGAACCGAGCGCAACTTCCGCCGCCAGACCGGTGTCGCCGCCGCGGTACCCGTGGTTCTGGCCTGGCTGCGGCCGCCGCTCGTGCTTTGCGCGCTATGCCTGGTGATGGTCACGCTGGTCATGGCGGCCGAACTGTTCAACACCGCCCTCGAGCGACTTGCCGAACACCTGCACCCCGAGCAACACCCTGCAATCGGCGCAGTCAAAGACTGCGCTGCGGCCGCTGTGATGCTCGTCTGCGCAGGCGCCGGTCTAGTCCTGGCGGGAAATCGTCCGCATTCGTTACCTGCGACCGCTCGGCTATGACATTCGCACCTACCACGTCAATCCCGACTGGCCGTCTACCGTACTGTTTTTCCTGACGCTCGCGGGCATTGGTGGCCTTGTCGGCGGTTTCTATCTGACACTGCTTTACCGGGCCGGACGCACCTAGGGCCGCTATGACGCGGACCGGTCCGTCGCGCGTCTCGCGACAAGTGCGGTATCGGTGCTGGGCGTCTGGATCGTGGTTTTTTTTGCGTACGGGCTAGTTATCTCTGTATGCGACAGTTTTAACTGAGGCGGGAAATGTGCATTAAAGCGAGCACTAAAGCGGACAAAAAGATGAAAACATTCGGCCGAGCCGGGCTTTTCGTAATCCTGAACTTGCATGGCGTGGCGCAAGCGCAGTCGACGGAACTGTTGCCAGATGCCGATGCTGGAAAGCGGCGCGCTGCCGTGTGTTTTGCTTGTCACAACGCGAATGGCGTGGCCGGAATTCCTGGTGTGCCGAACCTGGCGGGACAGCACAGCGAATATCTGGAGATCGCACTCAGGGCCTACCGCGATGGCCAGGGACGGCATAAGGTGATCATGAATGCGATGGCCAAGCCGTTGAGCGACGGCGATATCGCGAACATCGCCGCGTACTTCAGCGTCCAGCAGCGTTGACTGCCAACCGGCGGCCGCTAAGCGCCGCCATCGAGACGACGATCCGAGGGCATCTGGGGCGTAGTTGATGGACAATGCTCCACCAGGCTTGATGATTCTGGTTGCCGCAGTCTACATGCTTGCGGCTCCTTCATTGGCCTCGCATGCGGCACGTGGGAAACAGGTGAGCAATGGTGACCCTCAGTCCCCATACCGGGCTCGCAGTTAACATAAAAGAAATGATCGCATTTCACGGGATATAAATCGTAGTCCTATATAGTTTAAATGTCGAAGCAGTGCCGACTTCGGAGTTCCCGGAAGCATGAGACCCGTAGATAGTCAAAATGAAAGCCAGCACATATGCCAATGAGCCTGAGCCAGGCGTAGCAAGTCATGTAAGTCACACTAGTGTCCACTACAGGCACGGACGTCGTGGGGCCAGAAGTAACGTGGTTGTGAAGTCTCACACATGAGGTGATCCTGGGGCGTCAGGAGGAACCTACGTCATTTGGCAGTTGATGGTTTGTCCGGGAAAAACGAAAAAGGAGACATGGTCCGATTCCGAAACAGGTCGCCGCTGCGAGCCGTCATGCGCGAACTGCGGGGGGAGTCACCCGACGCCTGACGCGTCGCAGTATCGCGGGAAAACACGGGGCTGGATCGACACCCGCACGTACATTGGGGCAGGGAACATGATGAAAGAACTCGATCCATCGACGGTGGGCGGCCGCAAGGGCGCTCCCCTGGCGTCATCTCCCCTGGCGGCTCCAGACCCGCGATTGCAGCGTGCCGAAACCGAAGTCCGTCGGCTGACCCGATGTATGGAGATCAGGGACCGGCAGCTCGGCGAGCTGCGCAAGGCACTTGCGCATTCGGCGACCGTGCACTACCGGATTGAGGACCGCCTGCAGCGCGAACTGGATTGCCTGCGGATGATGATGCCGGCCGAAGCGTTCCGTATGCCGTCTGGCGAGTCAGGTAGCGGGCGGTCGGACCATGGCATCGCAGTGCGACTGCCCTATGTGACGTCAATACTGTCAGTGCTGTTCGATGCGATGTGCGTGTTCTGGGCAGACTGCGATCACGATCATCCTCCGAAGTCAGCGACCGTTGCGCACGCGATCGATGAGCGGCTGGGCCTGAGCTCACAACCGAATGGCGAGGCCTCACGCAGTTCCCAGGCCTATGCGTCGGCGATCCGGCCGGACTGGATGAAGGAGGCCGACAACCGGCATCACAGTCGGCCGGCAGTGATGCGCTGATGTGAGGATGCAGTCATCTGGATTAAACCTTGCGTGCGCCCTGCGCCATTGTCGCAAACTGGGACGGGCGCTTCGCTCGTGACGTGTGCAGGGCGCACACGCGCTGTTTCAGGCGCATCTGGAAAACCCGGGGCCCCAGCCGCGGGGAGTGGGAACTGTCCGAAACGGATGATTGAGTTCTGCAGTGTGTGAGGATCGCACTGGAGTTTCTGAAACGTAGCAGAATCCAGATCGATTGCACACGCAACGACGTCGGCACGGCCCCGGGACGCTTCTGTGCCGATATTGTGCAGCTCGAGGCCGAAGCGGCGGTACAGGCGCGCAACGGCGTGCGAGACGACGCCGATCACGCGTGTCGCGCCACATGAGAGGGCGAGCGAGATGACGAAGGGAAACAACGACATGCCTGAGGTCGAGCCGGTGCGGTGATCCGGCAGCCCGGATCCCGCAAAGCGCGACATCTCCCATATTGAGGATGATGATGGCAGGGTATCGCCCGGGCGTGCGAGTTCCGGGAAGACGTCACGGAGCAGGTAAGGTCCTGTGGTGGGCATCAATCGGGCGCATCCACAGACCTCGCCGTCTGGCGAGAATGCGACCAGATGCAGCGTAGGGGTTCCATCGAAATTATCCCACTCGCTCGTGGCGTCGTGGGCCACGCCAGGTATTTCCCAGTGCAGGCGCTGCACGAAGACTCGGTGGCGGAAGGTTCCGAGGCGACGACGAATATGGGGTGGCAGGTCGTCGAGTCTGCCCGCAACGATATCTGGCACGGTTTCCTCCTGGCATTGGGCATTGGGCGTTGCGCTTCGGGCTTTGGCCGTTGAGCGTTGACGCGAAGCTATCAGCGGGTCGGCGGTTCACAGCGGTGGCATCGATCGTCTTCGCGATGTCGTCGGCTCACGCCCAGGGCATCCCGGTCTACGACGCGCAGAACGTCGTGCAGGCCATCGCCACCGTAGGGCAACTGAAGCAGGAGGTACAGCAGGAGCTCCAGCTGTACCAGTCGCTCAGTGGGACACGTGGATTCGGCTCGCTCATGAGCAATCCGGTCCTGTCGAACTCGCTGCCAGCGAACTGGCAGTCCGTCTATACGGCAATCCAGAACGGCGGATATGCGGGTCTCTCGGGCAGTGCACAGACACTGCGCTCGGCGAGCGAAATCTACAACTGCGAGGACCAGAGTGGCATTGACCAGCAGGTCTGCCAGCGCGCCCTGAACAAGCCGTTCCAGGACAAGGCGTTTGGCACCCAGGCGTACCAGACTGAACTCCAGGAGCTCGACCAGATCCAGGGCTTGATGCAGCAGATCGATGTGACGCAGGACCAGAAGGGCATCTCGGAGCTGCAGGCGCGTATCCAGATCGAGAGCACGGCGGTCAGCAACGAGATGACGAAGCTGCAGCTCTTCAGAATGCTCGCCGATTCGGAGGACCGGCTGATCGTGGAACAGCAGCAGGAGCTCGTCCTTGAGCGCGCTGGCAATACCGCACGGCTGCAGGACCAGATGGTGCCTGCGAGCTTTGGCAACTGAGCTCGCCTGCCGGGTTCGGAAACTGAGGAGATAGACATGATCCGGGCTTTCGTGGTGATCGCAGTCATGCATTTAGTCATGCTGATTAATGGATGCTCGGACAGTCCACCCAAACCTGTCCTGCCGGATGGCTCGCACCGTGTTCCGGTGAACCGTGTTGCACCCGTGCCACCCTCGGTCGGAGGCGCTCATGAGCAGTGACGACGATTATCGGCGGGCACTCGATTTCGAGGTGTCGGTCACACATCTGCAGGAGCGCTCGGAGCGCCGCGCATGGTACGTGGCCGCAGCTTGCGTGGTGGTGGCCATCCTGTGCGCTGTGGCGCTGGCCGTGATGGTCCCGTTCTACCGGGTCGTGCCGTTGCCAATCGAGGTCGATCGTCTGACCGGTGAGGCACAGGTGATCGACGTGCTCGACGCGAAGCAGGTGCCGATGCGCGAGGTCGAGGACAAGCACTGGATCGAAGTGTATGTGCGCTCGCGCGAACGTTACGACTGGGGTCTGCTGCAGATGGACTATGACCGCGTGCTCGACATGAGCGACGAGCGGGTTGCGCGGGACTACCGGGCGATCTACGCCGGACCGGACGCGCTGGACCGGCGGCTCGGAGCCGGCACACAGCGTCGCGTGCGTATCGTTTCGACCACACTCGTGCCGGACGAGCCGGGGCACGCCGTCGTGCATATTGAGCAGAGGACGTGGAAAAACGGGATCGATGACGCGCAGCCGCAGCGCTTCGTCATCACGCTGGCGTTCAGGTATCGGCCCACCGTCTTCGCGCGGGAGCGCACGGCGATCGAGAATCCGTTTGGCTTCAAGGTGACGGCATACAGCCGCGATCCTGAATACACGCCTGCGGCTGCCTCTCCGGCGCAACAGCCAGCCAGGGGAGGTACGCCATGAAACCGGCCATCTGCCTGAGAACTGTCACACTGGCTGTCGGGCTCGCAGCGGTATGCAGCGCAGCGCGCGCCTACGACGTACCGGGCTGGTCGGGCGACTCGCGCGTGCGACAGGTCGTGTACCGGCAGGACGAGGTGGTGCGGATCATCGCGCAGCGCGGCTTTGCCACGCACATCGCGCTCGATCCCACCGAGCACATTCTCGTCGTGGCCCCGGGTGACCGGGATGGATGGCAGGTGCTCGCCAGCCGGGGCGACCACGATGTCTATCTCAAGCCGGAGCTTGCCGCGCACGACACGAACCTCGAAATCCGCACGGACCGGCACAGCTACAGCTTCGACCTCGTGGTGCTGCCGCTGAATGCCCGCTTCGGCAACGACGCCGAGATGTATCGCATCACGTTCGTCTATCCCGATGAAGAGGCAGCGAGGACGAAAGCCGCCGATGCTGCTGCTCTTGTGCGCGCGCGCCTCGCGCAGGCGCCGGTGGTGCGCAATACCGCCTACTCGATGCAGGTGATGCCACATTCGGAGGATATCGCGCCGAGCGCAGCGTGGGATGACGGGCGCTTTACCTATATCCGCATTCCCAACAACCGGCGTATCCCCGCGATCTTCCGTGTTGCCGATGGCGACCGCGAGAGCGTCGTTGACCGGCATATGGAAGATGACGTTATCGTCGTGCACGAGGTGGCCCGACGTTTCGTGCTGCGTCTTGGCGACGAAGTGGTTGGCCTGTGGAACGACGCGTTCGACGTGGACGGCGTACCACCCGTGAATGGCACGACGGCGACGGGTGTCAAGCGTGTCCTGCGGAGCGGTGGCCATGAATGAGCAATCGCCACGCAATGTGATTGCGCCCGGGTGTCCAGACGAGGGCGACCCCGCAAAGGTTGCGGAAATGACAAACGGTGACCCAGGGAGACAGCCCGCCGATCGCGGCATGCCGGAACTGGGGCAGCAGGGAGGGCGGCCGCGGGCATGGTGGTTCGCGCCGCTGCTGGTCGTCGCGGCCGTGGTCGGTGCGGCGGTCTGGACGATCCACGGGTTTCTTGAGCGGCACGAAGCGGCCGAGAAGGCGAGGCGTGATGCCGTGCAGGAACAGCCGTCCCAGGGGCGCGTGTTCGGCGATGGGCCCACTGCGGCGTCATCGGCGACGGGTGTGGCAAGCGCGGCCGTGGCAGCCGGTGCGGCTGCGTCCGTCGCCGTTGCCGCAGCGCCGCGCCAGGTGCCTGTGCATAGCGCACCGGTTCGCAGTTACTACGATGCGCCGCTGCTTGCGACAGGCGCTAACGGTGCTTCCGGCGGCGAGCCTGATACGGCTGCATCAGTCTCCGTAGCGACTCGCGGCCTGCAGCCGAACGTGACGGTGGTGTCCGGCAGCCAGTCACAGGGTAGCAGCCCGCTTGCCCAGGCGCTCACGCCGACCGCGGCGCCAATGGTGCGCGCGCGGTTTCTGGGCAACCGCAGCCTCATTCTCGCAGAAGGCGCCAAGATCGACTGCGCGGGCGACACCGCTTTCGATTCGACCCAGGCCGGGATCTCGAGCTGCACGGTGACGAAAAACGTGTATTCGGATGACGGCCATGTCGTGCTGGTCGAACGCGGTTCGCAGATCAACAGCGAATACCGCTCGAACCTCGCGCCCGGCCAGAAGCGTGTGTTCATCCTGTCGGCGCGAATCAGGACGCCCGACGGCGTGACGGTCGAGATCGATTCGCCAGCCGCGGATGCGCTCGGACGCATGGGCGTGGGCGGGTACGTGAACAACCACTGGGGCGAGCGCATCGGCGCCGCCATGCTGCTCGGCATGACGCAGGATGCGATCGGGTATCTCGCAACACGCGGCGGCAACAGCAACGGTTCGGTCGTCTTCGAAAACACGCAGCAGCAGGGCAATGACATGGCCTCGCGCGTGCTGGACAGCACGATCAACATCCCGCCCACGCTTTCGCAGAACCAGGGGGCGGAGTTCACGATTGTTGTTGCGCGGGACCTGGACTTCAGTCCGGTCTACGCGCTCGAGCCGGAGGGCACGCGATGAACTTCCCGGTCCACGCCCTGGGCGAAGCCACGATCCTCGCGGATGCCCCGCTGCCGAGGCTGGCAGAGGACGCGTCGGTGCGCGAGCTGATGCGGCCGTTCGCGGGCCTGCTCGATGACCCTGCCGTCACGGAGCTGGTGATCAACCGCCCGCATCGTGTGCTGACGGAGACGCATCTCGGATGGCACGCGCATGACTGCGCGGAGCTCGACTTCGAGCGTCTGATGTCGTTCGCGGTCGCGATCGCCACGCTCACGAACCAGGAAGTCTCAGCGCTGCATCCGGTGCTCTCCGCACTGTTGCCGGGCGATGCGCGCATCCAGATCGTGATCCCGCCGGTGGTGCCTGCACGTACCGTGTCGGTGACGATCCGCCGCCCGTCCTCGCGCGAGAAGACGCTCGCTGCGTACGAAAGCGAGGGCCTGTTCGCCCGGACAACGTGGCACCGTCCGGCCGGACTCGATGAGGCGATGCCTGCGTTGCGTGAGCTCGATCGCGAGCTCGTCAGGTGCCTCGAAGCCTGCGAATTTCCGGCGTTCTTCGAACTGGCAGTGCGCGGCCGGCTGAACCTCGCAATTGTGGGCAATACGGGTTCGGGCAAGACGAGTTTCATGAAGGTGCTGTGCCGGTACATCCCCGATACCGAGCGCATCGTGACGATCGAGGATGTGCGCGAACTCTTCATCCGTCACGTCGAGAACTGCGTTCACCTGATCTATAGCAAGGGCGGTCACGCTCAGGCACGCGTGACGCCTGCGGACCTGATCGCCAGCACGATGCGCATGCGGCCAGACCGCGTTCTGCTCGCCGAGCTTCGGGGCAGCGAGGCGTACGACTTCCTGAAGTTGCTGACGACGGGGCATTCGGGTTCCATCACGAGCTATCACGCGTCGAGCGCCGCGGTGGCTATCGACCGGTTCGCGCTGATGGCGAAGGAACATCCGGAAGCGGCGACGTGGGACGACGCGGCACTGCGCCGGCTGCTGTTCATGACCATCGACGGGGTGGCGCACATGGAATCCAGGGCGCTTTTCGATGGGGCAGGCGAGCAGACCGGCCGGCACTGGTCGATGACGGAAGTCCGGTTCGATCCGCTGCGCCGCCATCAGGCGGATTCTCAGTGAAAGGAGGGCAAGCCATGGACGCCGCAAAGGCAGCCGGAACGGCACAGTCAACCATCGCGTATCACGCCGTGCGTGCGCTCGTGATGCTCGCGATTGTGGCCGCTGCTGCTGGTGCTCTGGTACTCGCTCTATGGCTCGCCTCTTTTTTCTTCGTCGCGAGCCAGCATCTCAATCCGCTTCATGCCGGGTTACATGCCTGGGTCGATGCAGCGCTGGCGTGGTACGACGGTCGTTTGCCAAAGCAGGAGCGCGCGAAGCTCGCCGGTGCGGCGCTGTTTGGCCTTGGGCTCGCGTTTGGCGCGCCCGCGGCTGGCGTGTATGCGCTTCTGGAGCGCTCCGGTCGTCGGCGTCTGCATGGCAGCGCGCGATTTGCCAACGAGGCGGACATCCGCCGGGCAGGGCTGCTATGAGTGCGGCAGCGATTTCAGACGCGTATGGCGGGCCGCCGCTGGTCGTAGGCGTGTGGCGTGGCCGCTACCTGAGGTTCGCTGGACAGCAGTTCGTGCTGCTCGCGGCACCGGCGCGTTCGGGCAAGGGCGTGGGTATCGTCGTGCCCAACCTGTTGAGCTATCCGGATTCGGTCGTCGTGCTCGACATCAAGCAGGAGAACTTCAATCTCACGTCGGGCTTCCGGCGAGCGCATGGGCATGAGGTCTATCTGTTCAATCCGTTTGCAGAGGACGGACGTACGCACCGGTATAACCCGCTGTCGGCGATCCCGGACGGCGTATTGCGCGTCGGCGACATTCTCGCTATCGGATACGCGCTCTATCCGCCCGGTGGTCACGACGACTTCTGGAAGGACCAGGCTCGCAACCTCTTTCTCGGCATCGTATTGCTGCTGTGCGAATGGCACGATGCGCGCCGGGCCGGCAACACCGATGTGCCCCATTTTCCGGTGACGATGGGAGAAGTGTTGCGGCAGTCGTCGGGCAATGGCGTGCCGGTCAAGGCGTACCTGCAGCAGGCCCTGGTGCAGAACCGGCGCCTGCTCAGTGGTGCGTGTACGGACGCCTTGAACCGCTTTCTTGCGAACGATGACAAGGTCCTCGCGAGCATTCTCGCGACGTTCAATGCGCCGCTCACGATCTGGGCCAATCCGGTCGTTGACGCCGCAACAAGCGCGAACGACTTCGATTTGCGTGACGTACGCAGGCGGCGCATGTCGGTCTATGTCGGCATCACGCCGGACCACCTGAGCGAGGCTGCCTTGCTCGTCAACCTCGTGTTCTCGCAACTCGTCAATCTGAACACACGCCAGCTGCCCCAGGACAACCCTGAGCTGAAGGTGCAGTGCCTACTGCTGATGGACGAATTCACTTCAGTGGGGAAGATCCACATCATTGCCCGCGCAGTCGCCTACATGGCGGGATACAACCTGCGGCTGCTTTCGATCGTGCAGTCGGTGTCGCAGCTCGAGTCGGTCTATGGTCGAGCGGACGCGAGGACCTTCGTCACGAATCACGCGATGCAGATCATCTACGCGCCACGTGAGCAGAAGGATGCGAACGAATACTCGGAGATGCTCGGCACCTTCACGGACCGCTCGCGCAGTGTGAGCCGCTCGAACGGGATTTTCGGCGGCCGGAGTGGCTCGAGCGAGAGCTTCTCCGAACAGCGCCGTGCGTTGCTGCTGCCGCAGGAGCTGAAGGAACTCGGGCGCGAGAAGGAAATCATCCTGCTCGAAAACACGAAGCCGATCCTGGCTGAACGGATCTGTTACTGGCGCGACCCGGTGTTTACCAGCCGACTGCGCGCGGCTTTGCCGGTTCCGGGCATGGACCTCGTGCGTTTCGTGGCCCAGGTGGAGCGCCGCGTGAGGGACGTGCAACCGGACGACGTGGATGAGGCCGGCGTGATGCGTTTTCCCCCGGAGTATCTGGAAGTGCTCCAGGCCTGGGATCCGCGCGACCTGCCACGCCATCTGAACGATGTGAGCGACGAAGAGGCGGCGGCCTACGTCGAGCGACATTTCACGCTGCTCGGGGTGCCGGCCGCGCATGTTGCCGTGGCAGCGCGCCGGCTATCGCCGTCTGATCTCGACGTGGCCGAATTGCGCCCCGCTGATGGCTTTCCCGGGCGCAGGTCTGCGCGCACTGCGGGCGCGCCTCGCTCCCTGCGCGGGCGAACTGCATCGCGCGCGGGCGACGTTTCTGGCGTCGCAGCGCATCGCGGAGCACGCCGATGAATACCCGGTTCCTGAATGAAGAGGAGCGTGCGCGCGCGGCGCTGGCCATGATACCTGCCGGGGACTACGGGACGTGGGTCGATATGGCGTTCGCGCTCAAGCAGGGATTCGGTGAGGCGGGGTTCGATATCTGGGACGCGTGGAGTCGTACCGCCCACAACTACAGTGAGCGCGCGGCGCGGGTGACGTGGCGCTCGGCTGGACAGACGGGCGGCAAGACGCTCGCGTCGCTCTTCTGGCTCGCGCAGCAGCATGGCTTCGATGTCAGGGCGTCCCGTACCGCGACGGACCAGGCGGAGCGACCGCGCGTGTCTGCAGCCAGCCCGCCGGTTGACCCGTCACGACTCGATGCACGTATTCGTGCGCGACAGGCGATGGTTGCGCGCGAGGCGCTCGCCATCTGGAAATGGGCAAGACCGGTGGGTCCCGGCCATCCCTATCTCGAACGCAAGCAGGTCAGGGCGGTCCCCACGCTGCGCGAACTCGAAGCCGAGGAGTTGCACGCGTTGCTCGGTTACGCTCCGCGAAGTGTCGAAGAGCCGCTGACGGGACGTGTGCTGGTGGTGCCGGTGTGCATCGGCGAGACGCTGTCAACCCTGGAACTGATCGATGCGCAGGGACGCAAGTCTGCGCTCGCGGGCGGTGCGAAGTCAGGCGGCCACTGGGTGGTTGAACCGGGCCAGTTTCGCGAGGGCGCAGCCACACCCATCCTGATCGCTGAAGGGGTGGCAACGGCACTTTCGGTGTGGCAGGCGACCGGCTGGTTCAGCGTCGCCGCCCTGTCGAGTGGCAATCTTCGTCCGGCGGCAGCCATGTGGCGCGACCGTTACCCGCAAGCGCAGATCGCGGTGCTGGCCGACCTTGGTGCCGGGTATGAGCACGCGAGGCAGGCCGCGCTGGGTACGTCGTCGTTGCTGGCGCAGCCGCGCTTTGTGCCGGGAGCCCGCATCGATAACGGGACCCCGACCGACTTCAATGACATGGCCGTGCTCTCGGGATCGCGAGCCGTTGGTGAGCTTTTACGGGAGTCAATTTACGAGGCGGCGGCGCGGGATGTCGTGGATGCGCAAGGCGACATAAAGATGGTGGGTGTGGACGGATCGGTCGATGCACTGAAGGAGGGTGAAGTGGGTAATGTCAAAGAGAAACTCGTAGGCGACGCGCAGGCACCGGGCCAGCGTCCTATCTCGCGCCGGCGCTCCAGCATTGCGCACGCACCGGAACCGGTGTCGCAGGAAAACCCGGCGCCGGCGGTCCTTCAGGAGCAGCCACAGCTGCCGCAGCCGGATCGGCGTGAGGACGAAACGCAGAAGGCGCACGCACCACCCGCGCGTGAAGTCGAGGCACCGGCGCGCCGTCAGGCGGGCGAGCCGCTGTATGCACTCGACGAGGTGCCCGGCGAGATCAAGGCCCTGGCCCAGCATCGCTTCGGCGCGCAGATCCGTATGGCGACGCCTCGCGGCAACGGTGGTCCGTACCGTGGCGAGGTGTTCAACACCGAGCACTACCTGATCCAGGAGGTGTCGACGCGCAGCGTGGTATTCCACGCGAAGGCGAACGTCGAGTTCATCTCGGACCGGCTACGGTGGATGGACGAGAACCAGCGCCTCAATGGTGCGGAGCTCCAGATCGGGTACGACGGCAATCGCGCGAAGGTGTATCCGTGGGACCGTGCGCGCGATCTGCTCGAGCGCACGGTTGCCTCGCTCAAGAAGTCGGCGCGCGAGGTGGGTTTCGGCAATGAACTCGACGCGACACTCGACCAGTTGCAGGGCGTCTCATGGACGCGGATCAGGCAAGCGCGGGCGGCGGCTCTCGCGCAGTCGAAGGAGCGCGCCGGCCGCGAAGAGGGCGAAAGGTAGCAATGCTGATTGCTACGCACGCTGTATCAGACAGCCCGCAGAAGGAGGTTCAGGATGGATGAAACCGCAACCCCTGCTACTCCCGCCGGCATACCCGCCGATGATCCGGTTGCCAACGTGATCGAGCCGGAGCCGCCGCCTTTGCCGGATCCACGGGGCGGTGCTGCTGGCGCGGAGCGTTCTGACCAGGCGACGGCAGACGCATTGGCCGCACGCCGGCGCCGCGAGATCGATGCGGTGCGGGAGCGGCTGCGCGATCAGGCGATCCAGGTGGATACGCCGCAGCAGGCAGCGGCGCAGCAACCCGCATCGCAGCAGGGCGCCACCATGAGCAGCGAGGCGGCGGCCGCGCTGCGGTGGCTGCCGCTGGCCAATCCACCGGAGATTGTGCGAAAGCGGTACCTGCGGGCCGGCAACCAGTATTTCCTGAAGGATGCGCCGCATCAGCTTGCGTTCGAGGATATCGGCCCGTACCTGGTGACGGAACATAACCGCCCCGACGTCGTTGAGTCGATGGTGGATATGGTTCGCGCCAAGTCGTGGGCTCGTGTGCGGGTGTCGGGCCATGAGCAGTTCCGCCGGGAGGTGTGGGTCCAGGCAATGCTGCTGGGCATCGAGGTGACCGGGTACGAGCCGAAGGCTGTCGATCTTGCGTGCCTGGCCGAAGGCCGTCGCGCCCGGATGACGAACCGCGTCGATGTGATGGAAGCGACTGCATCCGCGGCGGCGCCTCACGCTGCGCAATCTCCGAGGGCGCAAACGGCGACGCCCGACGCTTCCCGACAGCCTGAGATGGCTTCGGCGCCGCCGCAGCCATCTGCTCCCGCCTCTGAACCGGCGCCACGCGTTGCAGCGACCGGGAGCGAGGAACGGCAGCGCTACGCTGGCGAGCTGGTTGAGCACGGCGCGGCGCCGTACCAGCACAACCCCGCGCGCGGTGACTCGTATTACGTTGTCTACCGCGAGGCGCGCTGTGCTGAACAGGTCGTGTGGGGGGCGGATCTCGGAAGGGCTGTTGCGCAATCCGGCGCGCTCGCTGGACAGCAGGTCACGCTTGAAAATCTTGGCCGGCGCCTGGTGAGCGTGGCGGTGCCCGTTTTCGATACGAGGGGAAACATGACCGGTGAAGAGAAAAAGGACGTCTATCGCAATATCTGGCGCGTCGATGTGGTGGGGCAGGAGCGCACGCACGCTCGCCCCGGGGCGGCGGGGAAAAAGGGTGAGCCCGAATGGGCGGCGGCGGCGCAGCCGCTCGAATCGGAACCCGTACACGCCGCGTCCAGGCGCAAGCCTCCCCGCGCTTGCCCCGAGGGACTTGCCGTGCAGATGGCGGTGCTGACTGCGGCGATGCGCGAGCATGGTCTGAGCGAGCGATCGATCACGCGGGTGCAGCAGCATGCGCGCCGGCTGCTGGAAGCCTTCATGGCCGAGGGCATCACCGTGCCGGCGCCGCGCGTGTTCGATCCGCAAGCGCCTTCCACACGAAACCGTCGCACCCGCGCGGTGGCGGAGCGCGTTGCGGGCCGTGAGGTTGAACGTGCCCGGGAAGAACCCGCGCCGCCTTCGCGGTAGGAGCGCGCACATGACCATGCGGGCGCGACTGTGTGTGGATCTCGGGCCGGCGAAGCCACGCTGGGAGGCGTGGTGCGCCCTTCATGGCGTGGCAGCCGCCGATGGTGTGCGGCTATTGGTCCACGATCTGCTGAACCAGGCTGAGCCGCAAGGCACAGCGTCCAGGCATGAACGACATCATCTTGTGGTCAGCGGGCATCGCGAACGCCTCGAAATCCGGCTCACGCAGGCCGAACTCGAAGCGGTCAGACAGCGTGCGTGGGTGGCTGGGCTGAACGTCAACCGCTGGGTGGTTGCCGTGGTCCGCTCGCAGCTCGTGCATGAACCGCAGCTGGGCGAGCGCGAGATGCGGCTGCTTGCGGATTCGAACCAGCAACTGGCGACCATTGTGACGCTGCTGGGCCGGTTGCAGGCGCACGACGATGTGTATCGCACGACGGGCATGCCCGACGAAGTCCGTGCCGTGATTGAAACGCACCTGCGCGCAGTCGCGCAGGTGCTGCGCGCCAACCTCGATCGCTGGAGCCGGTAGCATGCCGTTCCCAATGACCTGGGTCGACCAGATGCTGCTGGACTGGGGAGACCGGTTCTTTCACGAACCGTTACGGCATGTGCGCGCGCCGCGTATGTCGCGCGGTGAGCTTGGGCGGGAAGGGCGACGCATGCGCGAGAAACTTGCACGCACGCTCAGGCGGACCCCTGAGGTGATGGTCAAGATCACGAACAAGGCGTCGGGCGCGCAGGGTATGGGCGCGGTGCGTCGTCATCTGCGCTACATCTCGCGCAACGGGAAGGTGGAACTCGAGGACCAGGACGGGATGATCGTACTCGGGCGCGAAGCGCTGGGCGATCTCACGCACGCCTGGCACCTGGGTGGCTGGGGCATTCCGGAGGAAAGCCGCAGGCGCGAGGTATTCAATGTGCTGCTCTCGATGCCGCCAGGCACGGACAGACAGGCGGTGCGCGACGCCGCGCGTGCGTTTGCCGCTGGGGAATTCGGCGACGGCAGACGGTATGTCTTCGCCGCACACGACGACGAAGCGCACCCGCACGTGCACCTGAGTGTGCAGGTACGCGGGCCGGATGGCAGGCGGCTCAACCCGCGCAAGCAGGATCTGCAACGCTGGCGCGAGCGGTTTGCGGGGCAACTACGCGAGTTCGGGGTTGAGGCCAATGCCACGCCACGGCACGCCCGCGGTGAAACGCGACGCTATCCAAAGCAGGCCGTCGTACACATGACGATGCGCGGAGAAACGCCGCGTTTCTGGCGACAGGAGCTGGACGAATCAACCCGCCTTGCCTCGTGGCATGCCCATGCCGGGACGTTCGAAGCATGGCGAGGTATGGCTCACGCAGTGGCTGGCTCACCGAGCCCCGATGACCGGAGCCTGGCGGATGTGATCACCGACTTCGTGCAGACGATGCCGGTCCAGCAAGGTCGACCTGGGCCCGGGCCTGGGCTGGGTGACCGGGCGGAAGGTGGGCATCATCGTCACTCGAGGCGTGAGCGCGGATTTCCTCGCACTGAACGCGATGAGCCCCAGCGCGAGCTGTTTCCAGACGATCCGGATGCCCGCCTGGAGCGGTGAGCCGAGGAGCGATGCATGGCAATGCCGATCCTTCCGTGGCCAGGCGACACGTTCAGATCAACGTTGATTGACGTAGAGAGAGTGCAACCGGGCAGACACAGGCAGTGTCAGGCGGTTCTCCAGCGCTCGGGTTGTAGTTGCGTGCTCATGCTTTCATAAACCAGAAAACGCAAGGCGGCTGATGGCCGGCATGAATCCGATGGCCATCGATCCCATTGCTTGGGGAACGCCGGTCTGTGGGGGGCGGGCTTGCGTGCTCCTGGCACTTGTCACGTGTGGTGTTCCACAAGAAGGTCAAGGTGCTTGATGTCGATCTGGCCGCGCGTCAGGCATTGAGTTCAACCCCGGGGCTTGCGCAAGCCTGACACAGGCAATGAAGGGCGATACGCAATACGTGGCGATCGTCGCGTTTTATCGCAATCCTGGTAGTGGCAATGGGTGGAAGTTCGTGATCGAAAAAGAAGCAGTTCGATCCGGACAAACCGCCTGAAGCTCGAACTCGTGAGCCAGTTGCTGCTCGCGGCCGACGCACCTTCACAGAAGGCAACGCAGTAACGCAGCCAGCTTACTTCTCCCCGACTGCCGAAAGCGGCGCGGCCACATGTTCGAGCGACTTGCGCTCCGCGTCCACGCCCCAGATCGCGGCCACGAGTGCAGCCGCGATCATGAGCGCCGATCCCACCGCATAGCCCGTGAACACTTCGCTGCGCTGGTGTGTATCGATCAGTCGTCCGAAGAACGCCGGGCCGATGATGCCGCCCAGCGCGGTGCCGAACGCATAGAACACGGCGATGGCAAGCGCCCGGATCTCAAGCGGAAACGATTCGCTCACGGTCAGATACGCGGCACTCGCCGCGGCCGAGGCGAAAAAGAAAATCACCATCCACGCGCCGGTTTGCATCGTTGCCGTGAGCATGCCGTGCTCGAACAACCAGCCGCTCACGGTGAGCAGCACGCCCGAGAGCGCATAGGTCGCGGCGATCATCGTGCGTCGGCCAATCACGTCGAAGAGCCGCCCCAGCACGATCGGCCCGAGGAAGTTGCCGAGCGCGAACGGCAGCAGATAGAGGCCCACGTCGCCGCCCGGCACGTGATAGAACTCGGTGAGCACGAGCGCGTAGGTAAAGAAGATCGCGTTGTAGAAGAAGGCCTGCGCCGTCATGAGCGATAGACCCACGAGCGCGCGACGGCGATGGCGCACGAATATGGCATGAAACACCACGCTTAGCGGGGTATGGCTGCGCGCATGCAGACGCAGCGGGTCGCCTGGCGGGTCTTCCAGCGTGTGGCCCACATCGCGGAAGCGCGTTTCGATGCCCTCCACGATACGCTTCGCCTCGTCGTGCTCGCCGTGCGTGAGCAGCCACCGCGGGCTTTCGGGAATCCAGCGGCGCATGGGCAAGATGATGAGCGCGAGCATAGCGCCAATGAAGAAGCACACGCGCCAGCCCCAGTCCGCGGGCAGCAGGTGCGGGTCGAGCAGCACGAGCGAGCCCGCTGCGCCGATGGCCGCGCCCACCCAGAACGTGCCGTTGATGCTGAGGTCGGTCCAGCCGCGCACGCGCGCGGGCGTGAACTCCTGGATCGTCGAATTGATGGCGGCGTACTCGCCGCCGATGCCCGCGCCCGTGATCGCGCGAAACACCACGAAGCTCGCGAAGCTCCATGAAAACGCTGTCGCGGCGGTGGCCAGCAGATACACGGCGAGCGTGATGAAAAAGAGCTTGCGGCGGCCCAGCCGGTCCGTGAGCCAGCCGAAACCGAGCGCGCCGCACACCGCGCCGGCAATATACGCGCTGCCGGCCAGGCCCACCTGCGCATTGTCGAGATGCAGCACCGGGCTCGTTTTCAGCGCACTTGCGACCGCACCGGCCAGCGTGACTTCGAGACCGTCGAGTAGCCAGGTGACGCCCAGCGCCACGACGATGAGCACATGAAAGCGGCCCCACGGCAAGCGATCGAGGCGCGCGGGCAGCGTGGTCTCGATGATGGGAGGCTTGTCAGTCGTCTCGGTCGTATTGGGAGGATTCATCGGGTAGGGCGCGGTTTAGCACGCGATGCCTTGTAGCATGCGCCGTTCCTGGAATGCGGGCGCGCGCGAAAACAGAAAAATCAGCATGTGAGGAAACGGCTGACGTAACGTATCATCTGTTCATACAAAAGCGATTGACGTGCAGGGAGCCTATGCGCGGATCATGTCCGGAACGGGGCACGTCATCCATGGACGGGTGTGCCCATGACAAAACCAGCTACGTGGTCTGCGGTTCCGAAGTCCCGTTTGTCGGGCCTCACGCCCACGCTCACCGCCATCGTCACGTTCGTGTGTGCCGCAAGTCTGCTGTTACTTGCGGCGGTCGCCGGCGTGAGGGAAGGCGACAAGTCGATCCGCACGCACGAAGGGCTGATCGCGCAGGACATGGTGTCCGCGATCGAGCACATTCTCGACAGCGTACTCACCGCGCAAAGTGCTGCGTTGGCCGCGCTTCCGGGGCAACCCTGCGAGCGGGTGGCGCGGCAGTTCGCCGAACTGAGAACGCATGTCAACTACGTGCGCGGCATCAATCTCGTGGCGAACGGGCGACTCTACTATTCGTCCGCGCTCGGCCCCTACGACCTGCCGCTTGTCCCGTTCTTCGCGCAGGTACCGGCAAGCACCGCGATCACGCTGATCGGCGGCTCGCCCTGGCAGGCGCACGTGCCGGTCATGCCGCTCTACGTTCCCACCGGCGACAATGTCGGCCTGCTATACGTGATCGAGTCGGCCTATCTGACCGATGCGCTTGCGCACGGCGTGCGCTACGGCGCGGGCCGCGTCACGCTTTCCGTGCCCGGCGCGGCGGCGATAGACGACCGTGGCGCGCTGCTCGCGCCCGGCGACGCGGCGCGCCGTGCGGGCGCGCGCGCCACCTCTTCGCGCTGGGGCTTCGCTGTCGACGTCGCGTTCGCGGCAAGCGCGTATCGCGACGCGCGCTGGAAGTATGGTCTGCGCTTTGGCGCGGCGGCGCTGCTCGTCGATCTGCTGATCGGTGCGGCCTGGCTCATCGCGTTCGCGCCGCGCCGGCTGCTGCTCTCGGCGGTGCGCCGCGGCCTGCGGCACGGTCAGTTTCATGTGGTCTACCAGCCCGTGGTCGAGCTGGCGACCGGCCGCGTGGGCGGCGCGGAGGCGCTCATTCGCTGGACCCATCCGAAATTCGGCGCGGTGAGTCCCGCCGTGTTCATGGCCGACGTCGAGGGCAGCCGCCTGCTCGGGCCGGTCACGCGCTTCGTGCTCGAACGCGCGACCACGGAGATGGTGCGTGCGACGAGCGTGCGTCCGTTTCACCTCGCCGTCAACGTTGCGCCGCTGGACTTCATGCGCAAGGACTTCGTGGCGGACGTGCTCGGCGTGATCGACCGCTTGCCGCCGGGCGTCATCCTGATCCTCGAGGTGACCGAGCGTTTCCTGCTCGAACAGCGCGCCCGCACCGAGGCGGTGTTCAAGACGCTGAAGGCGCGCGGCGTGAAATTCGCCATCGACGACTTCGGTACGCACCACAGCAACCTCGACACGCTCGGGCGCTTTCCGTTCGACTACGTGAAGATCGACGGGCAGTTCGTACGACAACTCGAGCGGCTCGGCGATCAGCTCGTCAAGGGGATCGTGGCGCTGGCCAGCCACTTCGACATGGAGATCATTGCGGAGGGGGTGGAGAGCGAGGCGCAGCACGAGATGTTGCAACGCCTGGGCATTCGCTATGCGCAGGGCTATTTCTACCGGCGGCCGGGCTCGGCCGCGATTATTGCCGAAATGCAGCGCGACGCGAGCCTCGTGCGTTATGCGGTGTCGTCGCCGTTGCGCTAGCGCGAACAGGTGCGAGCTTGTCGTGAATAGCGAATCCCGTAAGCGGTTGCGAAATGCCGGCTTACGGGAAGTCTGCAATCCTTACCTAAAATTGCCCGCAAAAGCGCACTTGATTCCGGTTGCGCTAATTCTCGACTCGACGGCAAATTAAAATACGCGGATCTAGAAGCCGCGCCGCACCGTGACCGTTGCGCCAGTGCTATGCGAATGAAGAATGGCGACGCGCGCGGTGGCGGAAAACACCCACTCGTCTACGGTCAGCGAAAGCCTGCGCTGAGGCTGCGCGCCGATGTTCAGCGTGCTGTCCGGCACCTGCAGAATCGAGATTTGCGGCGCCGTGGAAGGGCCCATCTGCAAATAATCTGAAGTTGGCCGCGCAGCCCGCTGCGCACCGTAACTGCTGCCGGGCGCGGACTTCACGAAGTCGTAATGATATGTGTCCTGTGCCACCGGCGCGCTATAAAAACCTTCGACTTCCGCGTAAAACGGCTTTGACTGATTCGCCTGATATTGCATTTCGTACCGGTGGAGGTACGCCAGGGGTTCGGGTGGCAGCGCTGGAACCACTTCCATCGGCATGGACGGGATATTGGCGACCGTCATGGTTTCGGGAATGTTCACACCGGTGCTCTGAGCGAATGCATAACCGCTCAGCATCAAAAAGGCTGCACCGACAATCTTTTCGTTCAGGCACGTCATGAGCATGCCTCCAATGACGAACTCGAAACATCAAACTGTCGAACGTTCCTGCCGAACAGACTGCCTTTGCATCACTTGCACCAATGCATTCTAGTACCTCATTTGCTTCCTGCCAGCCGAATGTGTGCGCACGTGATGCAGATGGATGCGAAGTCCACCAGGGCGCGGACGGCATGCAACGTCGTTGCCTAACATCGCGGACGTTATGACCGATTCGCGCCGCGCGAGGCGCACTCGCAGCGGAAGAAATTGCGCATGGTCGTGCGCATGCTCGATGGGCTCACGCGGCAGGCGAGGCCATCGACGCCACATCGACGCCAACCCATTGGGGAAAATCCGGGGGCGGCCTAGATCGTGCCGAAGAGCGCGCGCGGGCGGTCCTGCAGCGTGCGAGCGAGAACCTTCAGTGCGCGCGCGAGTTGCTCCCGCGAGGTTGCACACGCGAGGTTGATACGCACGCCGTGCTCGAGCGTCGAGCGGTCCACCGCGAACGCCGAGGCAGGCATGGTGTTCACGCCGCGCGCGAGTGCGTTGGCGGCGAAATCGTCGGAACGCCACGGCGCCGGTACACGCAGCCAGACGAACATGCACGCCGGGTCGCTGTTGAGCAACTCGCGCGGCAGGATCTGGAGCGCGAGTTCCTGCCGCGCCTGCAACTCCGCACGCTGCGCTTCGAGGATGAGCTGCGCGGTACCGTCCTCGATCCAGCGCGTGGTGATGAGCGTGGTGAGCGGCGCGGGCATCCAGGCCGTCGTGCGCACCGCTTCGGCCGCGAGCGGCGCACCGTGCGGCGGCGTGAGCAGATAGCCGATGCGCAGCCCCGGCGCGAGCACCTTCGAGGTGGAGGCCACGTGGAAGGTCAGCTCGGGGCACAGGCTCGCGATGGTCGGCAGGCGCTTGCGCAGTAACGGCCCATATACGTCGTCCTCGATGATGGCAACGTGATGTCGCCGCGCGATCTCCACGAGCGCGAGGCGCCGCTCGAGGCTCATCGTGACCACACTCGGGTTCTGCAGGTTCGGCACGGTGAAGATGGCCTTCACCGGCATGCGGCGGCAGGCGTCCTCGAGCTGATCGGGCAGGAGGCCTTCGGCGTCGCTCGGGATCCCGACCAGCTCGAACTGGAACACGGGCGCGAGCGCCTTGAGGCCGTAGTAGGTCAGCTTGTCGGAGAGGATCACGCCTTCGTGTCCCATCAGGCTGCTCAGGACCGCATAGAGGCCGTGCTGCGCGCCGCTCGTCACCACGAGATTCTCGGGCGAGGGCGTGAAGCCGGGTGCGGCGATCCACTGCGCGCCCGCGGCGCGCGCCCATTCGGCGCCCTGGGGCGGCTGGTATTCCTGGGTTTCGGCAAAGCGCGGGTCGCGCGAGATCGATGCCATCGTGCGGGCGAGCTGCGCGAGAAATTCTCCGGTCGCCGGCCGGTTGACGGTGAGGTCCACCACGCCATTCGCTTCAGCGCCGCTCGCCTGGCTGCCGCGCTGCGCCGCCGCGCCGACGGCAGGCATGGCCCCGCCGGTGACGATCGAGCCGCGCCGCTTGCTCGCCACGATCAGCCCGCGCGCCTGCAACTCCTTGTACGCGCGCGATACGGTGGAGACGTTGATGCCCAGTTCGACGGCCAGATCGCGCTGCGGCGGCAGGCGGCTGCCCGGCGGGTACTGACCGCTGCGCACCTGCTCCTCGAGATTGCGGGAGACCTCCAGATACGTGGCTTGACGACCTTTTGTCTGGATATCGTCATCCGATTTTGTCTGGTAATCGTCGGCTTTCATGCAAGTAGTAACTCCATACAAAACTCGATCGTCTGCCACGTAGCCTTGCTGCTGTGAGATGGGCTGCCAGCGCCGCCGCCGCGTCGTTATGCCAATAATACGATATCTGGCGGGAGTTTAGCTGCCTTTGTCCCGGGTCGAAAGGTCACCCACCAGGGAATTTCCTGGTCTCCACACAAAGAATTTTTAATTGCACACAAAAAATTATTGTGTGAGTATGAATTCGAGGTTTTGTTCGGTTGGCAGTTCGGCGCAACACGCACTGTATTACAGGAGGACAGGCTCGTGGCAACCCGGCAACCCACCCCCGCTTCAGGCGCAACATCCACCCCGCTTGGCCACTCGCTGCGCAAGCGGCACGTCACGATGATTTCGCTCGGCGGGATCATCGGCGCGGGGCTCTTCGTCGGCAGCAGCGCCACCATCAGCGCGATGGGGCCGGCTGCCTGCCTGAGCTATCTGCTGGCCGGCATCGTCGTGCTGTTCGTCATGCGCATGCTTGGCGAGATGGCGCTCGCGCATCCGGGCGTCGGCTCGTTCACGGAGTTCACGCGCATCGGGCTTGGCGACTGGGCCGGTTTCACGAACGGCTCGCTCTACTGGTACTTCTGGGTCATCGTGGTCGCCGTGGAGGCGGTTGCGGGCGCGGGCATCCTGCAGCGCTGGATTCCCGCACCGGTCTGGGTGATCGGGCTCGTGCTCCTGTCGCTCATGACGGCCGTGAACCTGCTCCCGGTGAAATCGTATGGAGAATTCGAGTACTGGTTCGCGTCGATCAAGGTGGCGGCGATCATAGTATTCATCGTGGTGGGCACGCGCTACCTGTTCGGGTTCAGCTCGTGGCACCAGACCGTGAGCAACCTGAGCGGCGATCGCGGCTTCATGCCGTTCGGCGCGATGTCGATCTTCGCGGGCGTGCCCACGGTGATCTTCGCCGTGGGCGGCGCGGAGATCGCCACCATTGCCGCGGCCGAATCCGACGACCCGGGCCGCAACGTGGCTTCGATGACGCGCGCGGTCATCCTGCGCGTCATCACGTTCTATGTCGGCTCGCTCTTCGTGATCGCGTGCATCGTGCCGTGGGCGAGCATCAAGGTGGGCTACTCGCCGTTCGTGGCCGCGCTCGAAACCATGCATATTCCGGGCGCTGCGGACATCATGAATGCAATCGTTCTCGTGGCGGTGCTTTCGGCGCTGAACTCCGGGCTCTATGTGTCCTCGCGCATCGTGTTCCGGCTCGCCGAGCGCCGCGACGCCCCGCGCGCGCTGCTCACGCTCTCGAAGAGCCGCGTGCCGCGCCTCGCCGTGCTCGCGAGCAGCATCGTCGGCTACGTGGCCATCGTCGCGGCGATCGTGTCGCCACAGGGCGTGTTCCTCTATCTCGTCAGCGCATCGGGCGCGATCATGCTGTTCGTGTATCTCTCCATCGCCGTTTCGCAGATCGTGATTCGCCGCCGCCTCGAGGCAACGGCGCCCGAACGGCTCACGTTCAGGATGTGGCTCTTTCCCTGGCTTTCGTGGGCCGTGGTGGCCGCCATTGCCGGGGTGCTCTGCGCGATGGGCTTCGACCACGCGCTCTCGGGCCAGCTCATGGCGAGCCTCGCGAGCCTGGCGGTGGTGTCGTCGGCTTACCTGCTCACACGCAAGAGGACTCACGTGCAGGAGTTCCGTGAGCCCGCAACCAACTGGAAGAAGTAATGGCGCAAGTGGCTGTCATCGGCGCGGGCTTCGTGGGGTTGTCGTGCGCGTACTGGCTCATGCGCGACGGGCACAGCGTGACGCTGTACGACGCGCAGGGGCCGGGCGAGGGCGCCTCATACGGCAACGCGGGCACGTTCGCGAACTATGCGTGCATTCCCGTGAACAACCCGGACGTGTTCCGCAACATCCCGCGCTTTCTGTTCTCGTCGACGAGCCCGCTGCGTATCCGCTGGGGCGATGTGCCGGGGCTCGCGCCGTGGCTCACGCGCTTCCTGCTGAGCGCGACGCCCCGCCGCTATGAGGGCAGCGTGAATGCGCTCGCGCAACTGCTTGCGCGCGCCTTCGAAGGCTACCGCGAAATGCTGGCCGTCGATACGCTCGCGGCTTTCGTGCGCGAACGCGAATGCCTCTACCTGTATTCGAGCGCGGCGTCGTTCGAGGCCGCACAGCCGGCGCTCGAGCTGCGGCGCTCGCTCGGCGTGGCGTTCGAAACGCTCGCGCGCAGCGAGATCGCCCAACTGGAGCCCGGCCTCGCGCCGCTCTTCTCGCAAGGCACGCTCTTCAAGGGCAGCTGGTTTCTGAGCGATCCGCGCGGCTTTCTGCAGGCCTTGCACGCGATGTTGACGCAGCGCGGTCTGGTGCATCGGCGCGTGGCCGTCGAGACGCTGGAACCCGCACCGGGCGCGGTGAAGCTGATCGATACGGCGGGCGAGGCCCATGACGCGGAGCAGGCCATTGTCTGCGCGGGCGCGTTTTCGGGCCGCCTCGCGCGCCAATGCGGCGACGCGGTGCCGCTAGGCGTGGAACGCGGCTATCACGTGCGTTTTCCTGGCACCGCTGACCGGATTTCGCGCCCGTGCGGCTGGGCCGAGCGCGGCTTCTACATGACGCCGATGGACGGCGGTATCCGCGCGGCGGGCACCGTCGAGCTGGCGGCCAACGGCGCGGGCAAGAACGCGGACCTGCTGCGCCTGTTGACGCGCTCCGCGCAGGAGGCGCTGCCCGGCCTGCCGGAGCCGGACAGCGACTGGCTCGGCTTCAGGCCGAGCCTGCCCGACGCACTGCCCGTGGTAGGCGCGTCGAGCCGCTCGCCGCGTGTGATCTACGCGTTCGGGCACCAGCATCTGGGTGTGACGCTCGGCGGCGTGACGGGCAGCGTGGTCGCCGATCTCGTTGCCAGGCGTGCGCCTCCTCTCGATCTTGCGCCGTATAGTCCGCGACGCTTTTAACCCCTGATTCAAGCCACTTTCCAGCCAACCGACACGTAACACCCACCGCAACAGTCTCCCACCGAGGATGAGCATCATGAACCGCCGCACTCTCGTACTAACGATGGCCCTCGGGCTGATGGGTTTGCACGGCGCCGCGCAGGCGGCCGACCCCGAGGTTGTGAAGATCGGCTTCGCCGGTCCGCTCACCGGCCCGGTGGCGCGTGTCGGCAAGGACTTGCAGTACGGCGCGCAGCTCGCGATCGACGAGGAGAACGCCAAACATCCCGTGATCGCGGGCAAGCCGGTGAAGTACGTGCTCGACGTGCAGGACGACCAGGCCGATCCGCACGTGGCCGTGCAGGTGGCGCAAAAGCTCGTGGACGACGGCGTGGTCGGCGTGATCGGCCACTACAACTCGGGCTGCAGCATTCCCGCCTCGACGGTCTATCACAACGCGAATGTCGCGATGATCACGCCGGGCTCGACCAACCCGGCGCTGACCCGGCAGGGCTACGCGAACGTGTTTCGCACCATGGGCAACGACGGCATAGGCGGCGTGATCGCCGGCAAGTTCGCGGTGGAGCAGTTGAAGGCGAAGCGCATCGGCATCATCGACGACCGCACGGCCTTCGGCCAGGGACTTGCCGATGCGTTCGAGAAAGGCGCGAAGGAGGCCAACGGCAATATCGTCGACCGCGAATTCACCAACGACAAGGCCGTGGATTTTCGCGCCATTCTCACGTCGCTCAAGCAGAAGAACGTCGACGTGATTTTCTTTGGCGGCCTTGACGAACAGGGCGCGATGCTCGCCAGGCAGATGCGCACGCTCGGCATGCCGGCGCGCCTGTTCGGCGCTGGCGCATTGAAGAGCAATGCCTTCCTGCAGATCGCGGGCCCAGCGGGCGAAGGCACGCAGGACCTCGAACCGGGACCGGCGCTCGACAAGCTGCCTTCCGCGCAAGCATTCGCGAAGCGCTACAAGGCACGCTTCAATCAGGATGTCGAACTGTATGCGCCGTTCGCCTATGATGCCGCGCTCGCGATGATCAAGGCGATTCGCGACGCCGATTCGCTCGACCGCGCAAAGATCGTCGCGAGTTTCCCGAAGGTGACGGTGGTGGGTGTAACGGGCAATATCGCGTTCGATCCGCACGGCGACCTCATCAAGCCGCCTTATACGCTCTTCGAGGTGCAGCAGGGCCAGTGGAAGAGCCTCAAGACGCTCGGCGGCAATGGCGTGTGAAGCGCGCGTGAGGGCGTTTCAGCGCGCGACCAGCAGCTCGAACAGCGTGTGGAAGTCGACCGGCTTCGTGAGATGCGAGTCGATGCCGCTCATGCGCGAGCGCAGCCGGTCGGCGTGCTGGCCCCAACCCGTTAGCGCGATGATCTGCAGGCCGGCGTAGCGCGGGCTTTGACGGATCTGCCGCGCGATTTCGTAGCCGTCCATGCCGGGCATGCCGATGTCGAGCACGACCGCATGTGGCACCGACTGCGCCAGCGCACCGAGCGCGGCGGCGCCGTCGTAGACCACGCGCACCTGCGCGCCTTCGCCCGAGAGCACCATGGCGAGCGAATCGGCGGCGTCGCGGTTGTCGTCGACCACGAGAATGCGCTTGCCCGCGAGCGGCTTCGCAGCGCGCGCCACGCTCGCCGGGGTCTCGCGCGCTTCCGTGGGTGTCTGCTGCGAGAGCGGCAGGCGCACCGTGAAGGTGCTGCCTTTGCCGGGGCCGGCGCTTGCCGCCTCGACGGTGCCCCCGTGCATGCGCACGAGATGGCGCACCATGGTGAGGCCAATGCCGAGGCCCCCCTGGTTGCGGTCGGCTGGGCGGCTGACCTGGGTGAACATTTCGAATACCTGATCGATCTGCCCCACCGACATGCCGATTCCGGTATCGCTCAGTGCGACGATGACCCACTCGCCTTCGCGCGTGGCGTCGAGCCGGATCTGGCCGCCCGTGTCGGTGTAGCGCGCCGCGTTGTTGAGCATGTTCGCGAAGACCTGCGTGAGCCGCACGCGATCGGCGTCGAGAACGAGCGGCGTGTCGGGAAGCGTGATGCTCAGTTCATGATGGGCCTGATCGATGGCGGGTCGGCTCGTCTCGACGGCATTCTCGATGATTTCCGCGAGCGCCACGGGCGCCTTCACGAGGCCGATCTTGCCGCGCGTGATGCGCGACACTTCCATCAGGTCGTCGATCAGCCGCACCATGTGATGTACCTGGCGATCGAGCATGTCGAGGATCGGCGCGGAGTCCGCTGGAAACTCGCTGTGCCGGATGAGGTGCAGCGCATTGGCAATCGGCGCGAGCGGATTGCGCAGCTCGTGCGCGAGCGTGGCGAGGAATTCGTCCTTGCGCCGGTCCGCTTCCTTGAGCGCGTTTTCGGCGTTCACGGCTTCGGTCACGTCGATCGACACACACACGTGGCCGCGAAACTCGCCGTTTGCGGAAAACCACGGCGCGCAGCAGGTCTCGAACCAGTGCCAGCCCGCATCCTTGATTTTTACGCGCAGCCGGCTCTGGAACGCGCAGTGGTCGAGCTGCGCGGCCTGTACGCGCGACAGAAAGCCGGGCAGATCGCGCGGATGCACGATGGTGTGCCAGCCGGTTTCGAGCAGTTGTCCGGGCGTGAGGCCGATCGCCGTCAGATAGCGCTGGTTCAGATAGACCGTGTTGCCTTGCGTGTCGATTTGCCAGATCAGTGCGGGCGACGCTTCGGCTAGCGCGCGAAAGCGCGCCTCGCTCTCGCGCAGCGCTTCCTGGGCGCTGCGGCGGTCGTCGACGTCGATATTCATGCCCACCCACTTGCGCACCGTGCCGTCCGGATTCCAGATCGGCGCGGCGCGAACGTTGGTCCAGCGCCAGCCACCCGCGGCGACGCGCAGGCGGTATTCCGCGTTCACCACACGTTGCGCCGCGATCGCGTCCTTCCATTGGCCCAGCGCGTAGGCGCGGTCGTCGGGATGAACGGCGTTGGCCCAGCCTTCGCCGAGCCACTCTTCGCCGGGCTGGCCGGTATAGTCCGACCAGCCCGGCGAGACCGACTCGGCCTGACCCAGGGCATCGGCTTCCCAGACGGCCTGCGCAAAGCCTTCCACCAGTGCGCGAAAGCGCTCCTCGCTCTCCACGCATTCTGTTTCCACGCGCTTGCGTTCCGTGATGTCCAGCGCGAATTCGGCGCACTTCGAGGCCATGCCCGTGCCCGAGATCCGCGTGGGCGCGAAAAGGCCCCACCAGCGCGTGCCGTCCTTGCGGATCAACTGCCGTTCATAAGGCTGTGTGCGTCCGGAGGTGGCGAGGTCGGTGACCGCGCGCGTCGTGACGCCGAGAAATTCGAGCGGCACGAGCCGGTCCCAGTGCGCCGCGGCGCGCAAGTCCTCGCGGCTATAGCCGCTCATCTGCTCGAATGCGCCGTTGGCGTCGGCCATGCCGCCGTCGAGATCGAAGAAGAGCACGCCCACGGTTTCGATGGAGATGGCGGCCTGCAGGCGCGCCTCGCTCTCGCGCAACGCGTCTTCGACCTGCTTGCGGTGCCCGGCTTCGTCGTGGAGCTTCGTGTTGATGTTCTGCAGCGTGCGCGTGCGTTCGGCCACCTGCTGCGCGAGATTGCGGCCCGCGTCCTGGGCGTCGCTCAGCGCGCTCGTCAGCTGGTGGGCGGCGCTCGCGCAGGAGGCGAGACCTTGTAGCAGGCGCGCGTCCTCGGCGTCGAAATGTCTTTCTTCGCCGTGCGTCACTGCCCAGACCGTCCCGACTACCGTGCCGTTGACGCGCCACGGCACGTGCAACGCCTCGCGGATGGGTGGATCGATCGCGCGGTACGAAGCAAAGCAGCGTGCCGGGCGATCGAAGAGAAGCATGGTATTGCGCTCCTCGGTCACGCCGCAGGGACAGTCGTCGCCGGGAAGCGTGCGGTCCACGTCGCCAGCCAGTTCGCCCGCCACCGCGCCCCAGCGGAACCGGGCCGCGGGGCCGTCGCGCTCGGGCACGCTCACGCCGGCCGACCCGGCGCGACAAAGCGCGAGGGCGAGCCGCGCGAGCATAGGCAATACACCTGAGGGATTGCTCGCCATTTCCTGCGTGAGCGCAGCAAGCGCACGGCTCTCGCCCTGGTAATCGGGCAGTCGATTGGGGCGGTTCACCAGTGCTTCGGTGATCAGTGTTTCCTCGACCGTGAGCGCAGGTGCGCCGTTCTCTTGCATGCTGCCTCCGCTTTAGTCGTCCGCCGCGCCTGCATTCGCATCCTGGGTGCAAGGTGCGAACGCCGACGGCGCCCATTGTGTTCGCGGGTGCGCATCGCGTATTCCCGTAGATGAAAACCGCGAGAGGCCTGTGGACTTGTTGCGGCCCTTTGAACGCCGCATCCCCCGGGGTGGGCCGCAAGGCACGGTGGGCACTGCGTTTGCTTGAAACCGGCACGATGCGAACGACGAGGAGGAAACGAGCATGCCACGCGCGATATGGAAAGGTGCCATCACCTTTGGGCTCGTGTATGTGCCGGTCGAATTGTTCCCGGCTACGCAGAGCGAGCGTACCGGCTTCAACCTGCTCGACCGGCGCACGCTGGACCCGGTCGGCTACCAGCAGATCAACAAGCGCACGGGCAAGCCGATCCAGCGCGCCGACATCGTGCGCGGCTACGAGTATGAAAAGGACACCTACGTGGTGATGTCCGACGAGGAGATCCAGGCCGCGAGCCCCGAATCGACGCAGACGGTCGAGTTGCTCGCATTCGTGGAGGCGTCTCAAGTCTCCTTCCTCTACCTCGACACGCCGTACTGGCTCGCCCCCGACAAGCGCGCAGGCAAGACCTATGCGCTGTTGCGCGACGCGCTCGCGGCGAGCGGCAAGATCGGCATTGCGAGCGTCGTGCTGCACAGCCGGCAGCATCTGGCGGCGCTCGTGGCGGCGGGCCCCGCGCTTGCGCTGCAAACGCTGCGGTGGGCGACCGAGGTGCGCGAGTTCGACGCGGTGAAGCGCCTGCCCAAGGCTGCAAAAGCCGCGGGTGTGAGCACGCATGAATTGCAAATGGCGCGCAAGCTCATCGACGACATGAGCACGGACTGGGAGCCCGAAACGTATCGCGACACCTACCGCGACGCGATTCTCGAACTGGCCGGGCGCAAGGCGCGCGAGGGCAAGGCGCACGAACTCACGCACGTCGAGGCGCCCGCGTCCGGGCGGCGCGGCGCGGAGATCGTCGACCTTTCCGAACTGCTCAAGCGCAGTCTCGGCAAGCGCGGCGAGGGTGGCGGCAGCGGCGCGAGTGCGCCGTCCGGGAAACCGGCGCCGAAGCGCGGACGGCGCGCGGCGTGATGAACGCGAGCGCGGCTCTGAGAGAGAGAGAGAGAGAGAGGAACAAGGGGCGAACGATGAAGCACAAGCTCGAAGTCTACGAACAGAAGCGCCGCTTCGATGAAACGCCGGAGCCGCGCGGCAGGGCCGCTCGCCACAGCGCGCGGCCACGAGACGGTGAAGGGGCGTTCGTGATCCAGCGCCACGACGCGCGGCGGCTGCACTACGACTTTCGTCTCGAACTGGACGGCACGCTCATATCGTGGGCCATTCCCAAGGGCCCGAGCCTCGACCCGACGGTGAAACGGCTCGCCGTGCATGTGGAGGATCATCCGCTCGAATATGGCTCGTTCGAAGGGCGCATTCCCGAAGGCAGCTATGGCGCGGGCACGGTGACGATCTGGGACCACGGCGTGTGGCGCCCCGAGGGCGGCTTGCGCGGCGCGCGCGAAGGATATGCGCAAGGCAAGCTCAAGTTCACGCTGGAAGGCGAGCGGCTGCACGGCGGCTGGGCGCTCGTGCGCAGCCCCATGCACGACGGCAAACAGGAGAGCTGGCTGCTCATCAAACAGCGCGACGACGAGGCCGTGCCCGAAGACGAATTTCACGTCGTCGAAGACGAACCCGCCGCGCCAAAAGTGTCGAACGCATCGAAAGTGTCGAAAAGGCGCACCCGGTCGGGCAACGGGGCCGCAAAGCAGGGGGCATCGACCGCACTGGAAGGTGCGGTGCGCGCGCCGCTGCCGGACACACTCGCCCCCGAACTCGCGACGCCCGCCGACGCCCTCCCGGGCGGCAACACCTGGCTCTACGAAATGAAATTCGACGGCTACCGTGTGCTGGCACGCATCGACCGGCACGCGCGCGGTAAGGGCGATGTGCGCATCTTCACGCGCACCGGCAACGACTGGACCGCGAAGTTCCCGCGCCAGGTGCAAGCGCTGCGCGCGCTGAAGGTCGAATCGGCGTGGCTGGACGGCGAGGCCGTGGTGCTCGACGCTGCCGGCGTGCCCAACTTCCAGTCACTGCAGAATGCGTTCGACGCGGGCCGTGCCGGCGACATCACGTTCTGGCTCTTCGATCTGCCCTGGCTCGACGGGGTGGACTTGCGCGGTGTGGCGCTCGAGGCGCGGCGCGAAAAACTCTCGGCGCTGCTTGCCCGCAAGCCCGACGACGCGCTGCGTTTTTCGGAGGCCTTCGAGGGCGAGCCGCAGGCGCTGCTCGAAGCCGCGTGCGAGGCGAATCTCGAAGGGCTCGTCGCCAAGCGCCGCGACAGCCCTTACACGTCCACGCGCCGCGCCGCGTGGCTCAAGCTGCGCTGCTCACGGCGCCAGGAATTCGTGATCGGCGGCTTTACGGAACCGAAGGGCAGCCGCGAGGGGTTCGGCGCGCTGTTGCTTGGTGTGTATGGCGACGATGGCGCGCTGCAATATGCCGGCAGGGTGGGAACGGGTTTCGACGCAGCGCGGCTCGAAGCGATTGCGGGCGAATTGCGTGCGCGCGAGCGCAAAACGTCGCCGTTCGAAGCGGTGCCGGCGGCCGAGCGTCGCGCGGGCGTGCACTGGGTGCGTCCCGAACTCGTGGCCGAGGTGCGCTTCAAGACATGGACGAGCGCGGGCGTGGTGCGTCAGGCGTCGTTCGTCGGACTGCGTGCGGACAAGCCTGCGAAGGACATCGTGCGCGAAGCGCAAACGCCGCCCGTGCAAGCGGCGGCGAACCAGCGTGAAAAGAAGGCCGCAAAGCAGGCTTCGACGAGCGCGCCAAAGACTGAGAGCCGTACGCGCCGCGCCGCCCACGACGAAGCCGAGGTCGCCGGCGTGCGCATCACGCATCCCGAGCGCGTGATCGACGCGCAAAGCGGAATGCGCAAGATCGATCTCGTTGAGTACTTCGAAGCGATTGCTGAACGGCTGCTGCCGCACGTGCAGGGGCGGCCCGTCGCGCTTGCGCGCGCCCCCAAGGGCGTGGGCGGCGAGCTGTTTTTCCAGAAACACGCCAACGCGCTGCAGATTCCGCATGCCACGCAGCACGCCGGCCTCGATCCGGGCCATGCGCCGCTGCTCACGCTCGATACCACCGAGGCGCTGGTCGGCGCGGTGCAGATGGACACGATCGAACTGCACACCTGGAATGCGCTCGCGGCGAGCATCGAAAAGCCCGACCGCATCGTCTTCGACCTGGACCCCGATCCCTCGCTCGCATGGGAGCACATGCTCGAGGCCGCGCAGCTCACGCGCGAACTGCTCGACGCGCTGGGCCTGCAGGCGTGGTGTAAAACGAGCGGCGGGCGGGGCCTGCACGTGGTGGTGCCGCTCACACGCCATGCCGGCTGGGACGAGGCCAAGGACTTCGCGCGCGCGGTGGCGAGCCACATGGCGGCGACGCTGCCCGAGCGCTTCAGCGCGAAGATGGGGGCGCAGAACCGCAAGGGCCGGATTTTCGTGGATTATTTGCGCAACAACCGCGGCGCGAGCACGGCTGCGGCTTATGCGCCGCGGGCGCGGCCCGGTCTTGGCGTATCGGTGCCGGTCGACTGGGACGAACTGCACACGCTCACAAGCGGCGACCAGTGGAATGTCGCGAACGTGCGCGGGCGGCTCGAAGCGCTGCGCGCCGATCCGTGGAGCGGCTACGAAAAGGCGCGCCAACGGATTACGGCCGCTATGTGGAAACCACTCGGCGGGAGGTGAAAGCTTATCGTCAGATGCCAGCCAGGCTCGCCAGCTCGTCGCCTCCGAAGTGGGTTCGCTGGCGCAGCGCGAGCGCGGCGCGCGAAATCGAGGTGCTGACCGACGCAGGCGCTGTCGATTTTCCGGACATGATTGTCCTTTTTTTACCCGCAATTGTCCTGAGACAATTATTTTCCGCCCCGTTTCTGAGCGACCATGAACGCTTACCGAGGAGCGGATCGAGATGGCGTGGGCGACGATTTCGGGCGAGTGGCGTGACGCGGTCGGGGCCGCGCACGGCGCAGAATCCAAATACAAACGGCTGGTCAAGGCGATTGCACAGGACATCGAGCGCGGCGCGCTCGTTTCCGGCGTGCGTCTCGCGCCGCAGCGCGAGGTGGCCTCGGAACTGGGCGTGAGCGTGCAGACGGTCACCAATGCCTACAAGGAACTCGAAAGGCAGGGCCTGATTCGCTGCGAGGTCGGGCGCGGCAGCTTCGTCGCCGCGCGCGTGACCGAGTCGATGTCGAACTATATTCTCGACACGGCCGAGCGCGAGATCGTCGACTTTTCCATTGCGCGCATCGTTCACACGCCGCAGCACGACGCCGCGTGGCGCGAGGTGTGCGCGACGCTCGCCACGCTGGACGATCAGCCATGGATTCGCTCATTTCGGCCCATCGCGGGCTTCGAGCATCATCGCCAGGCGGGCGCGGCGTGGCTCGCCTCGCTCAACATGCCGGTGAAACCCGAATCGCTCCTCATCACCAATGGCGCGGCGCACGGCATTTTCCTCGCGCTCGCCTCCACGGTAGGCCCCGGCGACACCGTGCTCTGCGAAAGCCTCACGGACCACGGCGTGATCGGCTCGGCAAACGTGCTGGGCTTCACGCTCAAGGGGCTCGAAATCGACGAATACGGCATCCGTCCCGAGCATTTCGAGGAGATGTGCGACAGCGAGCGTGTGAGCGCGCTCGTGTGCACGCCGACCTTCAACAATCCCACCATGGCCGTCCTGCCCGATTCGCGCCGCCGCGCGATTGCGCGCATTGCGGAGCGCTATGGCGTGTACGTCATCGAGGACGATGTGTATGGCGCGCTGCCCGCGAAAGCCAATACGCCGATTGCGAGCCTGATTCCCGAACTGGCATTCTATTGCACGAGCATGACCAAATCGGTGCTCACCGGCCTGCGCACGGGCTATCTCGCCATGCCGCGCCGCCTTGCGCTGCGCGTGGAAAGCGTGCTGCGCGTGAGCAGCTGGATGGCGACCTCGCCGATTGCGGAAATCGCCACGCGCTGGATCATGGACGGCACCGCGCGGCGCCTCGTGGAGCTGCAGCGCGAGCGGCTCGCGGCGCGCCAGGCGATGGTGCGCGCCGCGTTGGGCGACTATGTGCTCGGCGCGCATCCCAATGCGTTGTCCGCCTGGTTGCGCGTGCCCGATTACTGGCAGGCGGACCGCCTCGTGCGCGAATTGCGCAATCGCCAGATTGCCGTGACCTCGCCGGACCCATTTCTCGTGGGCGGCACACCGCGTCCCAATGCGGTGCGCATCAGCCTTGGCGCGGAAGCGTCGGACACCGCGTGCCGCGACGCGCTGCAGACCATGGCAGGCGTGTTCGAGCAGTATCCGCACGTCCACGATTTCAACTAGACGATGGCGACCGCCGAGCTGGGCACGCGGATTGTACCAGGACATTAGAAAGCCCGTTTTGGTTCATTAGACTGGATTGCACAGATTCACTGGAAGGAACGTGCATTTCATGTCGTCGCTTTCGCATTCGTCACTCTCGCTTGCCGATGTCTACCGCGCGCGTCAGCGCCTCGAAGGCCGCGTAGCGCACACCCCGCTCGTGGCGTCTGCCTCCTTGTCGGCGCGCGTGGGCGTGCCGGTCTACTTCAAGCTCGAAACCGTGCAGCCCACGGGCAGCTTCAAGTTGCGTGGCGCGACCAACGCCGTGGCGCATCTCGCCGAGTCGGGCGTGAAGCGCGTCGTCACCGCGTCCACCGGCAATCATGGCCGTGCGCTCGCGTATGCGGCCCACGCGCTCGGCATGGAGTCGGCCGTGTGCATGTCGTCGCTCGTGCCGCCCAACAAGGTCGAAGCGGTGGCCGCGCTGGGCGCGCGCGTGGTGATCGCGGGCAAGAGCCAGGACGAAGCGCAGATCGAAGCGCAGCGCCTCATGCGCGAGGAGGGCTATGCGTTCGTGCCGCCGTTCGACGATCTGCGCGTGATTGCCGGACAGGCCACCATCGGCCTCGAAATTCTCGAAGCGCTGCCCGACACCGCGACCCTCGTGGTGCCGCTGTCGGGCGGCGGACTGTTCAGCGGCGCAGCGTTTGCGGCCAAGCAGATCCGGCCGGACGTGCGCGCCATCGGCGTTTCGATGGTGCGCGGCGCGGCCATGCATGCGAGCCTCGCGGCGGGTCATCCCGTCGACGTTGAGGAAAGCGAAACATTGGCCGATTCGCTGGGCGGCGGCATTGGTCTCGACAATCGCCACACCTTTGCGCTGACCCGCGCGCTGGCCGACGAAGTCATCCTGCTCGGCGAGCCCTCGATCAGGCGCGGCGTGGCCCATGCGTACCGCGAAGAGCGTCTCGTGGTGGAAGGCGCGGGCGCGGTAGGCATGGCGGCGTTGCTCGACGGGCACATCGAGCGCAGCCAAGGCCCGCTCGTGATCGTCGTGAGCGGCGCGAACATCGACATGACGGTGCACCACCGTCTCGTGACGGGGGTTTGAAATGCATTCCGGGTTGTTACCTGAGTTGCCACCTGAGTTGCCGCCGGTTACGTTGCTGGGCGTCCAGCAACTGCGTGAACTGGTTCCGCTCGACCTTGCGGCCATCGATCAGGTCGAATCCGCTTTCGTTTCACTCGCAACCGAAGCCGTCGTCATGCCGCCCATCCTGAACCTCGCGCTGCCCGAGCGGCATGGCGAGGTCGATGTGAAGACGGCGTATCTGCCGCGCTTCGAGCAGTTCGCCATCAAGATCAGCCCAGGCTTCTTCGACAATCCCTCGCTCGGACTGCCGAGCCTGAACGGGCTGATGCTCGTGCTGTCTGCGCGCACAGGGCTTACCGAAGCGGTGCTGCTCGACAACGGGTATCTGACTGCCGTGCGCACCGCCGCGGCGGGCGCCGTGGCCGCGCGCTGGCTGGCGCGCCCCGACGCGCGCCATGCGGCGATCATCGGCGCGGGCGAGCAGGCGCGCCTGCAACTCGATGCGCTCATGCTGGTGCGCAAGATCGACAGCGTGAGCGTCTGGGCCCGCGATACCGCGCGCGCTGCCGTCTTCGCCGCTGACACCGAACGCCGCCACGGCGTACGCGTGCGCGTTGCAGCTTCGGTGCACGACGCGCTCGCGCAGGCCGACGTGGCCGTGACGACCACCCCCAGCCGCGCGCCGCTCGTTCACGCGGCGGACCTGCATGACGGCTTGCACCTCACGGCCATGGGCTCCGACGCCGAGTACAAGAACGAACTCGCGCCTTCGGTGTTCGAAGCGGCGCGCTATGTCTGCGACCGCTTGGAGCAAACGCGCGTGCTCGGCGAACTCAGGCACGCGATCGAAGCGCACAAGGTCGTGCCCGATCGCGGTTTCGCGGAGCTGGGCGAAGTGATCGCGGGCCGCCGCGAGGGCCGCGTACACGCCGACGACATCACGATCTGCGACCTCACCGGCACCGGGGCGCAGGACACCGCCATTGCCGTTCTCGCCTTGCAGCGCGCCCGCGCGGCCGGTGCGGGCGCGGTGTTTCACAACGCAGTCACGCCTTGAGAGGGAAAGATGTCCGCAGCAACTGAAAAGAGTGAGGTGGCGCCGCGCCTCGTGTTCGCACGCAGCGAATACGACGCGCGCATTGCGAAGACGCGCCGCGCGATGCAGGACGAAGGCATCGATCTGCTGATCGTTACGGACCCGACCAACATGAACTGGCTGACCGGCTACGACGGCTGGTCGTTCTATGTCCATCAATGCGTGCTGCTGACCATGGACGGCGAGCCCGTCTGGTTCGGCCGCGGGCAGGATGCGAACGGCGCGAAGCGCACAGCATTCATGTCGCACGGCAATATCATCGGCTATCCTGATCATTACGTTCAGTCGCCCGTGCGTCACCCGATGGACTATCTGAGTACGGAAGTCATCGCCGCGTGCGGCTGGGACTCGCTGCGCGTTGGCGTGGAGATGGACAACTACTACTTCAGTGCAGCAGCCTACGCGTCACTCCAGCGTCATTTGCCCAAGGCGCGCTGGGTGGATGCGACCGCGCTCGTGAACTGGCAACGCGCGGTGAAGTCGCCGCGCGAGATCGAGTACATGCGCGTTGCGGCACGTATCGTCGAGAAGATGCACGCGCGTATTCTCGACGTGGTCGAGCCGGGCATGCGGAAGTGCGACCTGGTTGCGCAGATCTACGAAGCGGGCATTACCGGTGTGGAAGGCCACGGCGGCGACTATCCCGCCATCGTGCCGCTCCTGCCTACCGGCGCCGACGCCGCGGCCCCGCACCTCACGTGGGACGACTCGGCATTCACGGCAAACGCGGGCACGTTCTTCGAGATCGCGGGCTGCTACCACCGCTATCACTGCCCGCAGTCGCGCACGGTCTATCTCGGCAAGCCGCCAAAGCACTTTCTCGATGCGGAGAAAGCCGTTGTGGAAGGCATCGAGGCTGGTCTCGCCGCCGCGAAACCCGGCAACGTGTGTGAAGACATCGCCAATGCGTTCTTTGCGGTGCTGCGCAAGTCTGGCATCGAGAAGAACAGCCGCTGCGGCTACCCCATCGGCGCGAGCTTCCCGCCCGACTGGGGCGAGCGCACCATGAGCCTGCGCCCGGGCGACCGCACGGTCCTCGAACCCGGCATGACGTTTCACTTCATGCCGGGCCTGTGGCTCGACGACTGGGGCCTCGAAATCACCGAAAGCATCCTGATTACCGAAACCGGCGTCGAGACGTTCTGCACCACGCCGCGCAAACTGTTCGTGAAGGAGTAGGGCCGATGCGTGCGTCACCGATTACGCCGACCGTCGATTACGACGCCAATGGCGTGCAACACGGCTTTTTGAGGCTGCCTTATTCGCGCGACGATTCCGCGTGGGGCGCGATCATGATTCCGCTTAGCGTGGTCAAGCACGGCGAGGGGCCGACCGTGCTGCTCACCGGCGGCAATCACGGCGACGAATACGAAGGGCCGATCGCGCTCGCCAAGCTGGCGGGCGCGCTGCAGGCCGCGGACGTGAACGGCCGCGTGATCATCGTGCCGTACATGAACTATCCCGCGTTTCGTGCGGGCACGCGCACCTCGCCGATCGATGCGGGCAATCTGAACCGCAGCTTTCCCGGACGTCCCGACGGCAGCGTGACCGAAAAGATCGCCGATTACTTCCAGCGTGAGTTGCTCGCGCGTGCCGATTACGTGCTCGATATTCACGCGGGCGGGCGCACGCTCGACTTCGTGCCGTTCGCGGCGATCCATGTGCTGCCCGATGGCGATCAGCAGGCGCGTTGCGAGCGTGCGATGCGGGCGTTCGGCGCGCCGTATTCGATGCGCATGCTGGAACTCGACAGCGTCGGCCTGTTCGACAGCGCCGTGGAGGAAGCGGGCAAGGTGTTCGTTTCGACCGAACTGGGCGGTGGCGGCACGTCCACCGCGCAGAGCGTGGCGATTGCGGATCGCGGCGTACGCGGCTTTCTTGCGCACGCCGGCGTCATCGAACGCAAGGCCGGCGAGCGCAGCGTCGGCGCGCGCACGACCACCTTGCTCGACATGCCCGACGGCACCTGCTACACCACGAGCGAGCATCGCGGCATGCTGGAGATGTGCCGCGATCTCGGCGATACCGTCGAGGCGGGCGAGGTACTCGCGCGCGTGCACGACATCGATCGCACCGGCGCGCGCCCTGTGGAATATCGGGCGCAACGCGGAGGGCTGCTCGCGGCGCGCCATTTCCCAGGGCTCGTGCAGGCGGGAGACACCGTGGCCGTGGTGGCCGACGTCGTCGAACGCAACCTGCCCGTGGCGGCATGAGCGCGCCGTGATCAAGCTCGACCGTTACGACCTCGCCATCCTGCGCATCCTCGAGCGCGATGGCCGCATCACGAAATCGAAGCTCGCTGAAGAGGTCAATCTCTCCATTTCGCCGGCCTGGGAGCGCGTGCGCAAGCTCGAGGAAAGCGGCGTGATACGCGGCTATCACGCCGAGGTGGACTGGGTAGGCGCGATGCGTGGCAGCCGTATCGTCGTGGAAGTGACGCTATCGCGCCATACCGCGTCCGACATGCGGCGCTTCGAAGAACGCGTGAGCACGGCAGAAGAAGTCATGCAGTGTTATGCGACGGGCGGCGGAGTGGACTACGTGCTGCACGTGCTGGCGCGCGACATCGACCATTACCAGCGCTTTGTCGACGCGCTGCTGATGGAGGATCTCGGCATCGAGCGCTACTTCACCTACATCGTGACGAAGGTGGTGAAGTGCGCGCCCAGCCACGCGCCTGCGTGGGCCCTGGAAAGCGCGTGAATTTTTCGCGCCCGCGCGCTGCGGTTCAAAAAAAACGCAGGTGCGCGGGGCCGAAAACCAAAAAAATCGCGATGCCACCAGCCCCAGAATGGAAGGCATATCGACAGACCTGACAAGGAGTAGACGAGATGCTGCCAGGACACCCCATTCTGTTCAAATCGCTGTGCTACGTGGACGGCCGCTGGGTCCATAGCGACAGCGCGGCCACCGTGGCCGTGCAGAACCCCGCGGACCAGTCGGTGATCGGCCACGTGCCCATGCTCGAGCGCGCCCAGATCACCGGTGCAGTGGACGCGGCACAGCGCGCCTTCGAATCGTGGCGCTGGGTCTCGCAAACGCAGCGCAGCGCGGCGCTGCTGCGCTGGCACGAACGGATCGTGCGGCACCAGGAGGATCTGGCGGCACTGCTTTCACTGGAGCAGGGCAAGCCGCTGGCCGAATCGCGCGGCGAAATCCGCTATGCGGCGAGCTTCGTCGATTGGTATGCGCATGAAGCGAAACGCCTGGCAGGCCGGACGATTCCCACTCATATCGATGGTGCGCATCTGGGCACGGTGATGGAGCCGGTGGGTGTCGCGGCGCTCATCACGCCATGGAATTTTCCGGTGGCGATGATCACGCGCAAGGCCGCCGCCGCGCTCGCCGCCGGCTGCACGGTCGTCGTGAAACCCGCGCACGAAACGCCGTATTCGGCGCTCGCCCTGGCGCAACTCGCAGAGGAAGCCGGCTTCCCGGCGGGCGTCTACAACGTGGTGCTCGGCGAGCCGCAAATGGCGATGGAAACCCTGGTTGGCGACACGCGCGTGCGTGCCGTGAGCTTCACGGGCTCGACGCGCGTGGGCTCGCTCGTCACGCAGACGGCGGCGCGCGCAGGCATCAAGAAAGTCGCGCTGGAACTGGGCGGCAACGCACCGTTCATCGTCACGGAAGACGCCGATCTCGAGCAGTCCGTCAGGATCGCCGTGGGCGCGAAATTCCAGACCTCGGGCCAGGACTGCTGCGCGGCGAACCGTATTTTCGTGGCGCGCCCGCTTTACGAAGCGTTTGTCGAGCGCTATGCGGCGGCGGTGCGCGCGCTCAAGACCGGCCCGGCGTTCGAAAAAGACGTGGAGGTGGGCCCGCTCATGCACCAGGCCGCGTTCGACAGCACGGTCGCGCGCGTGTCCGATGCACGCGAGAAGGGCGCGCGCATCGTGTCGGGCGGCCAGCCGCATGCGCTGGGCGGCTGGTACTACGAGCCCACGGTGATCGCGGATGCCGCGCCCGGCATGCGCGTGTACGACGAGGAAAACTTCGCGCCCATTTCGGCAGTCTGCGCGTTCGACACGCTCGACGAAGTGATCGCCAGGGCGAACGACACGGAATATGGCCTCGCGGCCTACGTGTGCGCGACGCGCATGGACACGATCTTCCAGCTGGTGCGGCGGCTCGACTTCGCGATGGTCTCGGTGAACGGCGTGAAGTTCACGGGCGCGCCCATTCCATTCGGCGGCATGAAGGCCTCTGGCCTTGGCCGCGAAGGTGGCGCGGAGGGCTTCGAGCCCTTCGTGGAAACCAAATATTTTTGTCTTGGCAATCTGGGCCTGCCGCTCGCGGCCATGGCCTGAACCGGAATCAGGAGGACTACATGACTCAACGCATCGACGCACTCTTCGAGCAGGACCGCGCGCACTTCATGCACCCGTCCACGCACGCCTACGACCACGAGAGCGGCGCGCTGCCGGGCAAGATCGTGCGCGGCGGCAAGGGTATCCGCATCGAGGACCACGAGGGCAAGCAGTATATCGACGCCTTCGCGGGCCTCTACTGTGTGAACATCGGCTACGGCCGCACCGAAGTTGCGGACGCCATGTACGAGCAGGCGAAGCAGCTCGCGTACTACCACACCTATGTGGGCCATTCGTCGGATGCGATCATCGAGCTGTCGTCGCGCATCATCGACTGGTCGCCTGCCGGCATGAAGAAGGTGTATTACGGCATGTCCGGTTCGGACGCGAACGAAACCCAGGTCAAGATCGTCTGGTACTACAACAACGTGCTGGGCCGCCCGAACAAGAAGAAGATCATCTCGCGCGAGCGCGGCTATCACGGCTCGGGAATCGTCACAGGCAGCCTCACCGGCCTGCCGAGCTTCCATCAGCATTTCGATCTGCCGATCGATCGCGTGAAGCATACGGTCTGCCCGCACTGGTATCGCAAGGCGCCCGCGGGCATGAACGAGGCGCAGTTCGTCGCGTACTGCGTGGAAGAGCTTGAAAAGCTGATCGCGCGCGAAGGCGCCGACACGATCGCCGCGTTCATCGCCGAGCCGGTGATGGGCACGGGCGGCATCATCGAGCCGCCCAAAGGCTACTGGCCGGCCATCCAGGCGGTGCTGCGCAAGCACGACATCCTGCTGATCTCCGACGAGGTGGTGTGCGGCTTCGGGCGTCTGGGCTCGAAGATGGGCGCCCAGCACTTCGGCATCGAACCGGATCTCATCACGGTCGCGAAGGGCCTCACGAGCGCGTATGCGCCGCTCTCCGGCGTGATCGTGGGCGAGAAGGTCTGGGACGTGATCGCGCGCGGCTCGCAGGAGCACGGGCCGATGGGGCACGGCTGGACCTATTCGGGACACCCGGTGTGTGCCGCCGCAGCGCTCGCCAATCTGGCGATCCTCGAGCGTGAAAAGCTCGTGGAGAACGCCGGGCAGGTCGGCTCGTACTTCGGCGCGAAGCTGCGCGAGGCGTTCGGCGCGCATCCGCTCGTGGGCGAGGTGCGCAGCGTGGGCATGCTGGCGGCGCTGGAATTCATGGCCGACAAGGACGCGCGCAGGCCGTTCGACCCGGCGCTGAAGATCGGGCCGAAGGTTTCGGCGGCGGCGCTGGAGCGTGGCGTGATCGCGCGCGCCATGCCGCATGGCGACATCCTGGGCTTCGCGCCGCCGCTCGTCATGACGCGCGCCGAGGCCGACGAGATCGTCGGGATCGTCAAGCAGGCCGTGGACGAGGTGGCCGAGCGCAGTCTGGTAGCGGGGTAAGCTGCGCAGCGCGCGTCAACCGTTGACGGTTCAATGTCGCGAGCCGCCGTACGCCAATACGGCGGCTTTTTTGTTTCCGCTGGGCTTGCGCAGGTGTTGCTTTTCGGTCGCTTGCGCTTGCGCAAAAGGCCGTGAAACCGTTGCCTGACAAGGCTCAAAGGCCCGCGGTTCTGGTGCGCGGCATTTTGCCACCACATTGACGCACGCGCATGGTGTGACAATGCGTCGAAATCTTAAAAAATGTTAAAGAAGGAGTCGTTCGATGCTCTCACCCGTCGCAGGATCGGCTATCGTCGTGCGCCAAAGCAGCCGCGCTCCTCTCGCCGGAACGCCGCCCAGCGCACGCTGTTCGGGGTGCGCCATGCGCCATCTTTGCATGCCGCAAGGCCTGCCGGCGGAAGACCTGCCGAAGCTCGAGGCGCTGATCTGCGGGGCGCGCAAGGTGCGCCGCGGCGAGGCGCTGTATCGCTCGGGCGACCGCTTCGACAGCCTCTACGCCGTGCGCTCCGGCTCGCTCAAGACGCTGATCGTCAACCGCGACGGCCGCGAGCAGATCACGGGGCTGCGTCTCGCGGGCGACGCGCTGGGGCTCGACGGCATCGCCACGGATGTGCACGCGTTCAGCGCCGTTGCGCTCGAAGACAGTTCGATTTGCACGCTTCCCTACGCCGCGCTCAAGGGCTTGTGCCGCGAAAGCGGCACGATGCAGGACCGGCTGCACCGGCTCATGGGCGACCAGTTCAACCAGGAAGCCTCGCAGATGATGGTGCTGGGCTCGCTCACCGCCGAAGAGCGCGTGGCCGCCTTCCTGCTCGACGTGTCGTCGCGCAACTGGCAGCGCGGCTATTCGCAGGCGGAGTTCCGTCTGCGCATGTCGCGCGAGGACATGGGCAGCTACCTGGGCATCACGCTCGAAACCGTGAGCCGGATCTTGTCGCGCTTCCAGAAGCGCGGCCTCATTGATGCGCAGGGCAAGCTGATCCGCATCTGCGATATCGAAGGGCTGCAGACGGTCTAGGCGGGCCGCTGACGCGGCAGCCATCGGACCGTCCGATGACTGTCGCAGCCAGCCGCGCCTTGTGCGGCTGCTACCAACTCTCCTTACTTCTCGTCGAGACCCAGCCCCGGCAGGCGATGCGTGCCTTCGAGCTGGACCGCGTGCAGCAGATGCGGATCCAGGTCGAGCGCGCTCAGGATCGTCGGTGCGACCTGGGTCGTGAAGACGTAGTGGTCATCCGTACGGCCGGCGTGGTGAATGCCGGGGAACGACACGACGAGACCCAGATGGCTGTCGTCGGGCGCGTTGCCGCCGTGCTCCTCATCCTTCGCCGTGCTCGACGTATAGATCACGCCCGGGTTCGGCTGCACGATGATGTCCGGCGTGCGGCCGTTCGACGGATTGCCGAACCAGTCGGCGAGGCGGTCACCCGTGAGGATGTACGCCTGCGGGCCGTCCGCGCAAATGCCCGGCGCGTTACAGCTCAGGTTCGCCTGCAGCGTCTTCACCACGGCGTCCTTCTGGCCCTGATCGCGCAGCCAGATCAGGCCAACGTCGTCGGTCTGCACCATGCCCGTGCCCGGGAGGCCCGAGCCGTCGTTCAGGTTGCCCGTCTTCGTGTTGTTCTGGCCGAAGTTGCCGGTCGAGTCCAGATAGTTGTTGGCCTCGAGCAGCTTCGTGAGCGTGTCGCCGTTCTTCACCAGCTTCGAGTGATCGGTCGGCGACTGGCCGTGCTTGGCCGTCACGATGATGAGCGTCGACGAGTACAGGTTGCGCTGCTTCAGTTCCTGCACCACGCGGCCGAGCGAGTTGTCCAGATATGTGATGGCCGCGGCGACCTGCGGGCCGGGCGTGAAGTCGGCGTCGAGATAGCCGCCTTGTTTCGCCACCGGCGACTTCTGCGCGACGCTAAGCGTCTGGAAGTTCGTGCCGAACATCGTGGGCACCGGCGCGCTCGTCTTGCCCGTCGAGTCGAGGCCGTCGATCTCGTTGATGAGCGCCTGCACGTGGATGTTGTCGAAGACTTCGGTATGCGTGTAGGTGTCCAGATAATACGTGCCGGTCTTCGGGTCGATCGAGTTGATCTCGGTGCGCGCCAGATCGTCCACGCCCTTGCCCGAAGGACCGTTGACCCAGTCATAGCCCCACGCATGCTTGTCCGCCCACGCGGTGCGCGCGCCGTGGATGTTCTGCTTGATGACTTCGAAGACAGTGTTCGTCTTGATGTAATTGTGCGGGTACACGGGCGTGCAAACGCCGTTGACCTTCGCATAGGGAATGGCTTGCGGATTGAACGCGCCGCCGCCGTCGAGGTGGATCAGCGCGCCGCCGTTCTCGCCGTCGATGCCGGTCGTTTCGTCGAACACGACGTTCCAGCCTTGCGGGCCCTTGCAGTGCGAATCGAGCGGTGCGTAGAGCGTACGGTCATATGACACGTCATAAAAGAGGCCCGCGCTCTTCGGCGAGCCGCCCGTCACCAGCGCCGCGAGACCCGGGAACGAGTCGGACAGATGCGGCGTATGGGCGTTCGTGTAGGTCACGCCCGACTTCGCGAGCACCGCGAGGTTGGGGCACGAATTGCTGCCGATGCAACGGGCTACGTCCTGTTCGTGCAGGCCGTCGAAACTGATGAGCAGGACGTGCTTCACATCCTTCATGTCGCCTGCATAAGCCGTTGTGTGCACACCCGCAAGCGCCATTGCACTCGCGCCAACGACTGCGCCTAACCGCGACCACCGGCTCGTATTCTCCATCTTTCACCTCGTTTTTGGTTTGCATTTGTGGGGACCTGCGCACAGCCCGAGCAATGTGGGGCTGGAAGGCGAATCTCTCGTGACGGCGTGCTTTCATCTTGCCGTCAGTTGTTATCAGTTGTTGCAAGACGCGTTTGCGGGCGCGTGAAGTGAGGGTTTTCGCGGGTGTAGACTCCTGCATTCGAGCGTTCACGGTTCGCGGTGGAGCGCTCGTTAAGAGTGAGTTCCATTCAGTCCATTCCGGGCATCGCATAATCGAATCCAAAGGGAACGTCATGGCAAAGGATGAAATCGTCTGGGGCATCCTGGGTACTTCGAAGATCAACGACAAGGTCGTCGTGCCCATGCACCACGCACCGAAGTGCCGCGTAAAAGCGATTGCTTCGCGTTCAACGCAGAAGGCCCAGGCGGCCGCGGCGAAGTACGGACTCGCGCACGCGTACGACAGTTACGAGGCGCTGCTGGCCGACCCCGAAATCGATGCGGTCTATATCCCGTTGCCCAATCACCTTCACGTGGAGTGGACGATCAAGGCTGTCGAGGCCGGCAAGCATGTGCTGTGCGAAAAGCCGATCGGGCTCGATGCGCAGCAGGCGCAACGATTGATCGCCGCGCGCGACAAGAGCGGGCGGTATATCCAGGAAGCCTTCATGGTTCGTACGCATCCGCAGTGGCTGAAGACGCAGGCGTTGATCGAAGAGGGCGCCATAGGCGAATTGCGGGCGGTGACGGGCGGCTTTACCTACTACAACACCAATGCGCAGGACATTCGCAACCATAGCGATATGGGCGGCGGCGGCTTGCTGGACATCGGCTGTTATCCGATCACGACCTCGCGCCTCATTCTCGGGCGTGAGCCGAAGCGCGTGGTCGCGCTCGTGGAGCGCGACCCGTCGTTCGAAGTAGACCGCCTTGGCTCCGTGCTCATGGATTTCGACGGCGTGCAAGCGAGCTTCTTCTACTCCACCCAGGTTCATCCTTACCAGCGCATGCAGTTTCATGGTACGACCGGGCGCGTCGAGGTCGAGATTCCATTCAACGCGCCGAACGACCGGCCGACGCGGCTGCTGTTGAGCCAGCAGGGAGAAGCCGATCGCTGGCTGGAACTGCCGGTATGCGATCAATACGGCGTGGCAGCGGCGGTTTTTGCCGAGGCGATATTGAACGGCACACCCCAGGCGATTGCGCTGGAAGACGCCTGCGCGAACATGCGCGTAATCGACGCCGTGTTCCGCTCGGCCCGCTCGGGCGCCTGGGAGAGCATCGCTTGACGTCGAAGCGCCGCGGGCGGGTTCAACGGGTTTTGGCTTGACCCGTGCCCGCCTTGTGGCTCTTCACATGGTCGATGAACGCGCGCAGCTTGGGCATGATCTGCCGGCGACTCGGATAGCAGAGAAACACGCCCGGCAGCATCGGCGCGTAGGCGTCGAGCACGCGCACGAGTTTGCCCGCTTTCACGGCATCGGAGACCATCGGCTCGGGTAGCTGGGCGAGGCCGATGCCTTCGAGCGCCGCGCCCATCATGGTCGGGAAGTCGCTGGCGATCAGCGGTCCGGAGACGGCGATTTCCATGGTGTGCCCGTGGTCGTCGAATGACCATGAGGCCAGCGCGCCGTTGGAGCGCCGCCAGCGCAAGCAGGCGTGCTCGCGCAGATCGTCCGTGTGGCGGGGCTGTTTGTTGGCGGAAAGATAGGCAGGACTACCGACGACGACGAGACGAAACGGCGGCGTCAGTGGCACCGCCACCATGTCGGCGGCGACGAGCTGACCGAGCCGGATGCCGGCGTCGAAGCCTTCCGCCGCGAGATCGACCACTTCCTTGCTCGCGGCGATTTCCACCTCCACTTCGGGATAAGCCTGGCAAAACGAAGCGAGCAGCGGCTCGAGCAGCAGTGGCACGACCGCGCGCGGCACGGATAGCCGCAACAAACCCGTCGGGCGCTGCCCGAGGTCGCGCGCGACTTCGCTCGCGGCGACCAGTTCCTCGAAGGCGGGCTTGGCGCGCGAAAGAAACCGTTCGCCGGCTTCGGTCAGGCCGACGCTGCGCGTGGTGCGCACGAAAAGCGCCGCGCCGATGCGTTCTTCGAGCACACGCACCGCCTGGCTGATGGCCGAAGGCGTCACCCCGAGGTCCGCCGCCGCCTTGCGAAAGCTGCGGTGCCTGGCAACGCTCAGGAACGCCTCCACGCCATCGAGTGCGCCTTGCCTGACTGTGAAGTTCTGCTTCATAGCGCATCAACATTGTGATGAATAGTCGCTCGCGGGAAACGATGTTACACCTAACGTGCCAGCCGATGACGCACGCAAAGCGCGTCGCGCGCAGGCAGGATCCACCGCGAAATCCGGCATTCATCTGGAGAACCGCTGATGAGCACGCCCGCCGTTCCCGTTGGCATCATCCCGCCGCGCCCGGCCTGGCGCAGCCTGCGCTGGATTGCGCCGGTCACGTTGCTGTGGATTGCCGTGATGTACTGGCTGCCGGCGATCCCTGGCAGCGGTTTTCAAACCACGGCGCACCAGCTCGTCGCCCAGATGTTCATGGCGCTCGGATTGTGGCTCGGCCTCGAGCGCACCGGCCTGACGCTGAGCCAGCGCCGCGCGACCTGGCTTGCGATTCTCATGGCGCATGCGCTTTGGTTCGCAGTCGTCTGGAGTGCGGCGATCCTCGGCGTCTTTCGACTGAGCGCCGCACCGCCGCCGTTGCCAATGCTGCCGTTGGCGATATTGCTGCCAGTGATGGTCGGCGCGCCGCTACTGCTGCTCTCGAAGCGGATCGGGCGAGTGCTCGACGCGATGCCGGCGGCCTGGCTCATCGCGCTGCAGTTTTACCGCGTGTTCGGCAGTTGGGCGATCGCTGCGTGGCTGCACGGCGCGATGGCCGGCGTGGACGCGTTGCCGGCGGGTACCGGCGACCTGCTGACCGGCCTGTTTGCCGTGCCGGCGGCCATCGCGGTGGCGAGCGGCACGGCGCAGGGGCGCAAGGCCGCCATCGCCTGGAACCTGTTCGGACTCGCCGATTTCGCCGTCGCCGTGACGCTGGGGATGATCACGGCGCCCGGCCGGTTCCAGTTGATCGCGCCGGATCTGCCGAGCCTCAACGCGGGCACGTACCCGTATGTACTGACGCCCGCGTTCGTCGTGCCCAGTTCGATCCTGTTGCATGCGCTTTCGCTGCGACAACTGTTCCGGCGTCGCGCCGCATGATCTCGCTCCGCTTCATCCACTCATCGCAACGCACCTTGCAGGAGGCAACATGTCACCGGAATCGATGTTTCGCTTGCATCTCGCGCTCGGGTATGTCGCGTGGCTCCTTTGTTTTACCGGGTACGTCTGGCCCCGGCTCAAATCGATGGACCCATTCGACGCACAGCGCGCGATCGCCACGCTGCACAGCTTCCGCTTCTTCGGGCTGGTCTTCATGCTGCCAGGCGTCGTGAGTCCCGATCTGCCCGCGAGCTTCGCCGTGCCCACCGCCTATGGGGACCTCGCAACGGGGGCGCTGGCCATGCTGGCGCTGCTCGCGGCGAGAAAGCGTCCCGTGTTCTGGTTCTTCGTCGTGGCGTTCAATCTCGTGGGCGCGGTGGACCTGGCTTTTGCCTACTACCACGCCATCCAGGCCGGCGTTCCGGTGCACGCGGGAGAACTGGGCGCGACCTACGTGATCCCCGTGATCGTCGTGCCGCTGCTGGCGATTACACATGGCGCCGCCTTTTATTTGCTGCTGCGTCCGCAGGGCAAGGCCGCCCGGGTGCTCGCCAACGCTTCGCGCACCTGAAAGGCAGGGCGGCAAATTCACTGGACAGAGGCCAGGCGGCGTTGCTTTAATAAGCAGCCGTTCATTCGCCAACGCAACCTGGTTCAGGAGACAACCCAGTGGACAAAGCCGCCGATCCGGTCTTGCAGGTGCTGCACCAATACAAAGCCGCGGTACTGGCCAAAGACGTCGATGCGTTCGTCGCGCTCTACGACCCCGACATCCTGGCCTTCGACATGTGGGGCGCCTGGACGTACGAGGGCATCGCGTCATGGCGCAACATGGTGGAGGGCTGGTTCGGCTCGCTGGGCGCCGAGCGCGTGATCGTGGATTTCAGCGAGGCGCAGACCGTCGTCTCCCAGGACCTCGCCGTGGTCCACGCCTTCGTGAGCTACAAAGCGGTGGCGGCGGACGGCGAGGAATTGCGCTCGATGGACAATCGCATTACCGCGACGCTCAGGCAAACGGGCGAGGGCTGGAAGATCTTCCATCAGCATTCGTCCTCGCCGATCGATCCCGCGACAACGAAGGTCATTTTCAAACGTTAGTCGCCGCAAAGCAAAATGCCCGACACACGGTCGGGCATTTCAGGCGGAGCAGGACGGGCGCGAGCGGCCCGCCATGCCGTTACCGCTGCGCCTTGCCAGGCACCTGTTGTCCGCGCAACGAGCAGCCCTTCGTCTCGATCACGAAGAAGAGTGCGATGGCGCCCACCGCGCATGCGGCCATCATGTAGTACGCCGGAACGAGCGGGCTGCCGGTCTTGTCCACGAGCCAGTCGCTCACGATCGGCGCGGTGCCGCCGAACAGCGAGGTCGAGACGTTGTAGGCGATCGCCATGCCCGCGTAACGCACCTGCGTCGGGAACATGGCGGGGAACATCGCCGAGATGGTCGCGAGCTGCGGCGCATAGAGCAGGCCGAGCACGGCGAAGCCGATCAGCGCGCCGGCCACGCCGTGGCGCATCAGCATGAACATCGGCACGGCGGCAACGAACAGCCCGATGAGCGAGAACCACCAGAGCGTCTTGCGGCCCACGTGATCGGAGAGCCGGCCCGCGAACGGCAGCAGGGCCATCATCGCCAGCATGCCGATGAGCGGAATGAGCAGCGACATGTTCTCGCTCACGCCCAGTTCCTTGTGCATGTACGTCGGCATATACGCGAGCAGCACGTAATTCACGACATTGAGCGCGACCACGAGCCCGCCCAGCAGCACGAGCGGCACGCGGTGCTCGCGCAGCAGCGTGCCCAGCGAAATGGCCGGGCGCTCCCGCTCCTGTTGCTCGAACTTCTCTTCCATCTCGCGGAACACCGGCGTGTCCTCGATGCGCGAACGCAGATAGAAGCCGATCAAGCCCAGCGGCGCCGCGACGAGGAACGGCAGGCGCCAGCCCCACGCATGCATCGCATCGTTGCCGAGCGCGAGCGACGCCGCGAGCATCAGCAAGGCGCCCAGCGAAAAGCCGGCCAGCGTGGCGAACTCGAGGAAACTCCCGCAGAAGCCGCGCCGCGCGTCGGGCGCATATTCGGCCATGAAGGTGGCTGCCCCGCCATATTCGCCGCCGGTGGAGAAGCCCTGGATCATGCGCAGGACGATGAGCGCGGCCGGGGCGATCCAGCCGGCTTTCGCATAGGTCGGCAGCAGGCCCACGAGCAGCGTGGCGCCCGACATCAGCAGCACGGTCAGCGCGAGCACTTTCTTGCGCCCGAAGCGGTCGCCGAGCGGCCCCCAGAACAGGCCGCCGAGCGGGCGAATCAGAAACGAAATGGCGAAGGTGCCGAGCGCGAACAGCGTGGCGCTTGCCGTGCTGCCCGGAAACAGCGCCGCGGAGATATAGGCGAGCCCATAGGCATAGATGCCATAGTCGAACCACTCGGTTGCGTTGCCGAGCGCGGCGGCGGTAATGGCGCGGCGTGGCAGCGTGTGCGCACTGCCGGTAGGGGCGGCGTGCTGGTCGTGGTCGGGAGTCGACGTATCGTCCCATAGGGACCGGCCCGGCGTGGGGGAATGCCAAGTTTCGGCGAATCGCATAAGACGTCCTCTTGTCAGGAACCGCGGCCCGAATGGCGCGCTTGAGCGATCAAGTTAGTCCCGTCAATTTCCGTTTCCGATGTCATAGGACGATTTCGCATCGGGACTTTCCCTGCCTGCGCATCACGAGTACCCGTCGCGCGGGGGCAGTGGCGATTTTTGACCGCTTCCTGGGCTGCGCACGCAATCGAGCTCCAGCAACATTTGCCGTTTTTGCGGTGGTCGCCCTGTCTCGCCGTTCGCCGGCGAGGGCTGTTGCTATGCACAAAAGTTGACTTCCGGCACACTGGAATCGGCCCAGGACTAACCCGAATGCAAGAAAGTATCAGTCTGCGGTCTGATTTTCAGTGGTGGATACGTGCCGCGGCGGGTAATTTTCAGGCATGGCGGCGCGCGGTCCGAGGGTAGGTCGAGCGTATGCGCGAGCAACCGTCGCAGAACAAGAAAAAACCGTGCAGGAGGAGTCGAGATGCAAAACTTTGGGGCAGCCACGGCGCGCCCGAGCGCGCCCGGCGCCACACATTCCCAGCCTGACCTCGAACTGGTCGCCGTGCCGCGCGACGAGTCGTTCAAGGTCTGGTCGCATGGCTACCCCTATCGAACGGTGCGCTGGCACTTCCATCCCGAGTACGAGATCCACCTCATCACCGCGACCACGGGCAAGTATTTCGTGGGCGATTTCATCGGCAGCTTCGCGCCCGGCAATCTCGTGATGATCGGTCCGAACCTGCCGCACAACTGGGTAAGCAGCGTGCCGCACGGCGAGGCGGTGGACGAACGTTGTCTCGTCCTCCAGTTCGACGCGGCTTTCATTGCCCGCGCGATCGATGCGTTTCCCGAATTCCGGCGCGTGGAGGGGCTGCTCGATGCGTCGCGCTGGGGGCTGCTGTTCACGCCGGCGACGGGCGCGGCGGCCGAGCCGATCCTGCGCGAGATGCTCGGCGCACAGGGCATGCGACGTGTCACGCTCTTCATCGATCTGCTCGATCTGCTCGTGCAAAGCGAGGCGCCCGCGGCGCTCGCCAGCGAGGCGTATCGCGCGGACCCGGCCCGCTATGCGGGCACGCGCATCAATCACGTGCTCGGCTTTATCGGCAAGAATCTCTCCCAGGAGCTGCGCGAAACGGAGCTGGCGGAACTGGCCGGGCAGAGCGTAAGCGCATTTTCGCGCTATTTCCGCCGCCATACGGGCGTGTCGTTCGTGCGCTACGTGAACCAGCTGCGCATCAATCTGGCGTGCCAGCTGCTGATGTCGGGCGAACTGAACATCACGGACATCTGCTATCAGGTGGGCTTCAATAACCTCTCGAATTTCAACCGCCAGTTCCTGTTGATCAAGGAAATGTCGCCGTCGCGCTGGCGCTCATATCAGCGGCTCAACGCCGCGAGCGCGGCCAGCAGGAGCGACGCCGTGTACGGCGCGCCCGCGATCGGCTAGCGGATCGCCCGGTAAGACACTTTCAAACGCAGTGCGCATGTCAGGTACTGCGCAGGACGAACTCACACGTTCACAAGGCAGCACGCCGGCACCGGCAACCCTACCAGGCATTCAACCAAAAAACGGAGACACCCAATGACCCGACTTCACACCCAACTGATCGGCGCCGCCGCACTCAGCCTCGCCCTCGCGGGCATCACGTCGGCTTACGCCGCGCCGAGCGGCACGGTCGCGTTCCTGATGCCCGACCAGGCCTCCACGCGCTACGAGCAGCACGACTTCCCCGGTTTCAAGGCCGAAATGGGCAAGCTCTGCCCCGACTGCAAGGTGCTCTACCAGAACGCGAATGCCGATGCCTCGCAGCAGCAGCAACAGTTCAATTCGGTGATCGCCCAGGGCGCGAAGGTCATCGTGCTCGATCCGGTGGACTCCACGGCGGCGGCTTCGCTCGTGCACATGGCGCAGAGCCAGGGCATCAAGGTCATCGCGTATGACCGGCCCGTGCCGTCCACGCCAGCCGATTACTACGTGTCGTTCGACAACGAGGAAATCGGCAAGGCCATCGCCCAGTCGCTCGTGCAGCACCTGAAGGAGTCGGGCGTGGCCGGGAGCAAGGGCGGCGTGCTCGAAGTGAACGGCTCGCCGACCGACGCCGCCGCCGGGCTCATCAAGAAGGGCATTCACGAAGGGCTGCAGGGCAGCGGCTACAAGACGCTCTCCGAGTACGACACGCCGGAGTGGGCGCCGCCCAAGGCGCAGCAGTGGGTGAGCGGGCAGGTCACGCGCTTCGGGCCGCAGATCGTGGGCGTCGTGGCTGCCAACGACGGCACGGCGGGCGGCACCATCGCGGCCTTCAAGGCGGCGGGCGTGAATCCGGTTCCGCCGGTCACGGGTAACGACGCGACCACCGCGGGCCTGCAACTGATCATCGCGGGCGACCAGTACAACACGATCCTCAAGCCGAGCGAAATCGTGGCGGGCGCGGCGGCGAAGGTGGCCGTGGGCTTCCTCGACGGCAAGCCCGTGAAGGGCGAGACGACGCTCTTCAAGACGCCCACGCAACTGTTCAAGCCGGCCGTCATCACGCAGAAGAACATCAAGGCCGAGGTGGTGGACAAGGGCTTCGCGAAAGCGTCGGACCTGTGCACGGGCCGTTACGCCGATGGCTGCAAGAAGCTCGGCATCGGCGGCTGATACGCATGGCTGGGCCCGGCGCGCGCCGGGCCCCGAGAGCAACGAAGAGGTACCCATTTCATGACTGACGAATCCACCAACCGCGCAACGAACCGCGCAACGAACCGCGCCACGGACCGGGCCACGACAAGCGACGGCGCGCCCGGCGAGCTGGTGCTGAGCCTGCGCGGCATCTCGAAGCACTTCGGCGCGGTTTCGGCCCTCACGGATATCGAGCTCGATGTCCATGCGGGCGAGGTGGTCGCCCTCGTCGGCGACAACGGCGCGGGCAAATCGACGCTCGTGAAGATTCTGGCGGGCGTGCACCAGCCGAGCGCCGGGACGATCACGTTTCGCGGCCAGCCGGTGAACCTTTCGGATCCGGGCACGGCGCTCGACCTGGGGATCGCAACGGTGTTCCAGGACCTCGCGCTGTGCGAGAACCTCGACGTCGTGGCGAACATCTTCCTCGGCCGCGAGTTGAGCCCGTACCGGCTCGACGAGGTCACGATGGAAGTGAAGGCCTGGACGCTCCTCAACGAGCTTTCCGCGCGCATTCCCAGCGTGCGCGACGTGGTCGCCTCGCTCTCGGGCGGCCAGCGCCAGACCGTGGCGATCGCGCGCTCGCTGCTGCTCGACCCGAAGCTCATCATGCTCGACGAACCGACCGCCGCGCTCGGCGTGGCCCAGACCGCCGAGGTGCTGAACCTGATCGAGCGCGTGCGCGACCGCGGGCACGCCGTCATCATGATCAGCCACAACATGGAAGACGTGCGCGCCGTGGCCGACCGCATCGTCGTGCTGCGTCTCGGCCGTAACAACGGGATCTTCTATCCCGACTCCTCCAACGCCGAACTCGTGGCGGCGATCACCGGGGCGACGGAAAACGCGGTGTCGCGCCGCGCGGGCCGCCGCCAGGCGCAACAGGACGTGCAATGAAAGGAACGATCATGAGCAAGCCTATCCATGGCGCTCCGCAGCCTGAAAACCCGGACGGCTCGAAGCCCGATGCGAAGCCTTCCACGCTGCTCGACCGCAGCGACGTGCGCGTGAAGCATGCGAGCGGAATCGGCGAGAGCGTGTCGGCGTTCGTCGATCGCGTGCGCTCGGGCGACCTCGGTTCGCTCCCGGTCATCGCGGGGCTCGTGATCATCTGGACGGTGTTCACGAGCCTGAACCCCGTGTTTCTCTCCGCCGACAACCTCGTGAACATGCTGTTCGACTGCTCGACGGTCGGCGTCATTTCGCTTGGCATCGTCTGCGTGCTGCTGCTCGGGCAGATCGATCTCTCGGTGGGCTCGATGAGCGGCTTCGCTTCGGCGCTGGTCGGCACGTTGTGGGTCAACGACGGCTGGCCGGTGCTGCTCGCCATCGTCGCCGCGATTGCGGTGGGCGCGGTGATCGGCGCGCTGTACGCGCTGCTGCTCAACTGGATCGGCATGCCAAGTTTCGTCTCGACGCTCGCGGGGCTGCTCGCCATCCTCGGCATGCAGCTCTATGTGCTCGGCTCGACGGGGTCGATCAATTTGCCCTACGGCTCGGCGATGGTGAATTTCGGACAACTGATGGTGATCCCGCCGGTCGTCTCGCACGTGATCGCGCTGCTGCCCGGTATCGTGCTCCTGCTGCTCGGCATGCGCACGCGCACCCGCCGCCACGCGGCCAGGCTTTCGGCGCCTTCGGTCGCAGGCCTGCTCGGGCGCGCGGCGGCGCTGACCGTGTTCCTCGAAATCGTCGTGGCCTATCTCAACCGCGGGCGTGGCGTGCCGCTGATGTTCGGCCTCTTTCTGGGTCTCGCGGTCGTCATGCAGTACGCGCTCACGCGCACGCGCTGGGGCCGTTCGATGCACGCCGTGGGCGGCAATCATGAAGCCGCGCGGCGCGCGGGCATCAAGGTCGGCGCGATCTATACGAGCGCCTTCGTGCTGTGCGCGAGCCTCGCCGCCATCGGCGGCGTGCTGACGGCGGCGCGCCTCGCTTCGGCGAGCCAGCAGGCCGGCACCGGCGACGTCAACCTCAACGCCATCGCGGCGGCCGTGATCGGCGGCACGAGCCTGTTCGGCGGGCGCGGCAGCGCATGGTCGGCCGTGCTCGGCATCATCGTGATCCAGTCGATTGCGAGCGGCCTGACGCTGCTGAACCTGTCGTCGTCGCTGCGCTTCATGATTACCGGCGCCGTGCTGGCCATTGCGGTGATCGTCGATTCGCTCGCCCGCCAGTCGCGTGTTTCGCATGGCCGCGCCTGAGGCGTCGCCACCTGATTCAAGGAGAAAGTCACCCATGTCTGAATCGATCAAGGGAAAGGTCGCCGCCATTACGGGCGCGGCGTCCGGCATCGGCTTCGCGTGTGCGCGAGCGTTCGTGGACGAAGGCGCGAAGGTCGTGCTGATCGACCGCGCAGAGGACCGGCTCGCGAAATGTTGCGCGGAGCTCGGGCCCAATGCGCTGCCGCTTGCCATGGACCTGCTCAACCCGGCGGACTATGCGGCCATGCTGCCCAGGATCCTCGATCTGGCCGGCGGGCTCGACATCTTCCACGCCAACGCGGGCGCGTATATCGGCGGCGAGGTGGCGAACGGCAATCCCGACGAGTGGGACCGCATGCTCAACCTGAACATCAACGCCGCGTTTCGCTCGGTGCATGCGGTGCTGCCGCACATGATCGCGCAGAAGTCGGGCGACATCATTTTCACGAGTTCGGTGGCGGGCGTCGTGCCGGTGGTGTGGGAGCCGATTTACACGGCCTCGAAGTTCGCGGTACAGGCCTTTACGCACACGGTGCGCCGCCAGGTCGCGAAGCACGGCGTGCGCGTGGGCGCGGTGCTGCCGGGCCCCGTGGTCACCGCCTTGCTCGACGACTGGCCCAAGGCGAAGATGGACGAAGCGCTGGCCCAGGGCAGTCTCATGCAGCCGAAGGAAGTGGCCGATTCCGTGGTATTCATGCTCACGCGGCCACGCAACGTCACCATTCGCGACCTCGTGATCCTGCCGAACAGTGTCGATCTGTAAACCCACAGTCAACCAGCCATGACCTCAAATCACCAGGCCGGCGGCGCACGCCATACCGTTGGCGTCGATGTGGGCACGGGCAGCGCCCGCGCCGGCATTTTCGATTCCGCCGGACGCATGCGGGCGTCGGCGAAACACGACATCAGCGTGTTTCACGAGAGCGGCGCGATCGTCGAACAATCGAGCATGCAGATCTGGAACGCCGTGTGCCAGGCCGTGAAGGACGCGCTCGCGCAGGCCGCGGTCTCGCCGGAGCAGATCGCCGGGATCGGCTTCGACGCCACCTGTTCGCTCGTCGTGCTGGGCGAGGGCGGCACGCCGCTGCCCGTGGGCCCGTCCGAAGTGGCCGAGCGCGACATCATCGTGTGGATGGACCATCGCGCCGTGGCGCAGGCCGAGCGCATCAACGCCACGGGCCACGATGTGCTGCGCTTCGTGGGCGGCAAGATCTCTCCGGAGATGGAAACGCCCAAGCTGCTGTGGCTGCTGGAAAACCGGCCCGAGGTGTTCGCCGCGGCCTGGCAGTTCTTCGACCTGACCGACTTCCTCACATGGCGCGCCACGGGCGATCTTTCGCGCTCCACCTGCACCGTGACCTGCAAGTGGACCTATCTCGCGCACGAGCAGCGCTGGGACGAGAGCTACTTCCGCACCGTGGGTCTGGGCGTGCTCGCAGACGAAGGCTTTGCGCGCATCGGCCGCACGATCGTCGAGCCGGGCACGCCGCTCGGCAGCGGGCTCACGCCCGAGGCCGCCGAGCAGCTCGGCCTGCGCGCGGGCACCGCCGTCGCGACGGGCGTGATCGACGCGCACGCGGGCGGCATCGGCACGGTCGGCGCGCAAGGGCAGCCCGAGGCGTGCCTCGCGTATGTGTTCGGCACCTCGTCATGCACGATGACGACCACGCGCGACCCCGTGTTCGTGCCCGGCGTGTGGGGGCCGTACTACGCGGCGATGGTGCCCGGGGCGTGGCTCAACGAAGGCGGGCAGTCGGTGGCGGGCGCGGCGATCGAGCGGCTGCTCACGATGCATCCGCTCGCTGCAGAAGCCGCGAGCCGAGCGTCGAGCGAAGGCCAGTCGCTGCCGGCGATGCTTGCCGGGCTGGCGGTTCAGGCTGCGCAGGGTGAATCGGGCGCGGTGCGGCTCGCGCACGATGCTGGTCTGCACGTCGTGCCGGAATTCCTCGGCAACCGCGCGCCGTTTGCCGATCCGCACGCGCGGGCCGTCATCGCGGGGCTCGGCATGGAGACGGACCTGGAGAGCCTCGTCGCGCTCTATGTCGCGGGCATTGGCAGCATCGGCTATGGGCTGCGGCAGATCATCGAGGTGCAGGCCCAGGCGGGCGCGCCGATCGAGCAGGTCGTGATCAGCGGCGGCGCGGGCAGGCTCGACCTCGTGCGCCAGCTGCTCGCGGACGCTACGGGCAAGCCCGTGCTGGCCACTCACGCCGAGGAGCCCGTCCTGCTGGGCGCGGCGATGCTGGGCGCGGTGGCGGGCGGGCTATATGAAAACGCGCGCGAGGCGATGGCCGCGATGTCGCAGATCAGCAAGGTCTACGCCCCGGCCACGGGCGAGATCGCGGCGCTGCACGAAGCGCGTTACCGCGCCTTCACGCAGTTGCAGGACGTGGCGCGCGCGATCCGCTAATGGCCTGATCGGTAGCTAGCGGCTCACGCCGCCTCGCCGCTGCGCTGCGCGAGCACGGCGGCGGCCTGACTCTGCGCGAGGTGGCGCAGCAGCTTCGTCACCATCACGACGACGGTGAGCGCGAGCAGCACGAAGAACACCGCGAGCGGCGTGAGCACGTGCACGGAGACGAAACCGGCCAGCCCCATCATTGCCGAGGAAACGAGCAGCAGCGCGCAGCCGAGAATCGCGCTCGTCAAGCCCGCGATATGCGGGAACAGCGAATTGCCCTTGGCCATCAGCGTGGGGTACATCGCACCCGCGCACAGACCCATCACGAGTACCGGCACGGCGAGCGTCCACACGCGCAGGCCCACCGTGAGCGCGAGCACGAGCATGGCGATCGACGCGCCCGCCATCACGCGCGCCCCCACACGCAGACGTTGCTCCGGGGTAGGCAGGCGCGGGCCGTGGAGCCGGTTCGAGAGGCCGCCCAGGAAATACATCAGGCCGATGCCGAGCGCGAGATAGCCGAAGAAGGTGGGCGGCCGGTGCAGCGTGTTCTGGACCATGAACGGCCCGACGACGTTGAAGACGAGCAGGATGCTGTAGCACAGGCCCTGGGCGAGAAAGCAGCTCTGGAACACCGGGCTCGCGAGCACCTTGCCCGCGTTCGCGATGAGCGTGCGCGGCTCCAGCCGCACCGGTTGCCGCAAGGTCTCGCGAAAGCGCCACAGCAGCGCCCACATCACCACCGAATACACGAGCAGGAACACGAGGCAGGCCTTCCAGCCGAACAGCTCCTGCAGATGCGCGCCGATCACGGGCGCGATGATCGGCGCGAGTCCCCACGTAATCGACATGTAGGTGAACGCGTGCATGAGCGCCGTGCCAACGAACGAATCCGTGATGATGGCTTTGGCGAGCAGGTTGGTCGCGGCGATGCCGAAGCCCTGCAGGCAGCGCGCCAGCACGAAGGTTTCCAGATTCGGCGCGGCCAGCGAGAGCAGACAGCCGAGCGTATAGATCACGAGGCCGAAGGCCAGCACGCGCTTGCGCCCGAGGGCGTCGGAAATCGGCCCGAAGATGAGCTGGCCGAACGCGTAGGCGGCGAGATAAACGGACACGCTCGACTGGATCGCCTGCGGCGACGTCGCGAAGTAGCGCGCCATGGCTGGCAGCGCGGGCACGTAGATGTCGATGGCGAGCTGTCCGGCGGAGGCGAACAGGCAGATCAGGAACAGCAGGAAGCGCGGCGAGTTCGCCGGGCGTGCGGCGGTGGCTGGACGTTCGGGCAGATCGTGGGTCATGACAGCGTGAGAAGGGCGGATTGCGGTGCGGCGGCGCTGGAGGGCGATCGGGCTGCCTGTTCGGAAAGCGCGTTCGGATCACGAACGCAGCGTCCGGCGCGGCGGCGCAGGCGCGTATTGTGCCCGTTATCGCCGACTTCCGTGCGACGCCCCTCTCAGGCGCGGCGCTTGCTGGGCATCCGCATATCTCGCCCAGGATATTCCCCGGAGTGCCAACATGCCAGAGAAAAGGCCGAAAGAGGCCGCGCGCCGCCCGACCAGCGCGGAAGACTACGAAGTCTTCTGCGGCGAGCAGATCGACGGCGCGGGCCGCTACTACGGATTGCTGCGGATTCGCCGCAAGACCGATGGGCGGCTCATCTATCCGTTCGACGGCTGTTCGCGTCCGGGGCCGTGCGCAACGGGGCCACTGGCAAGGCAACAGGCACTCACGCTCGCGGACGAGCTGATTCGCGCGGACATCGCCATGCCCGAAGGGTGAGCCGGCCCTGCGTGCCGAAGGCGCAGCACGCCCAGGCTCAAAGCGAAAACACTTCGTGCACCGAAGTCTGAAACACGCCGCCATTCATCGGGCCGCCGCCCGCCACATGAATCGCATCGCCCACGACCGCCGCGCCCATGCCATGCCGCGGCGTGAGCATGGGCGCATAGGCCTGCCATGAATCGGTAGCCGGATCGTAGCCCTCGTTCTGCCCGAAGACGCGCCGCGTGCCTTCTCCACCCATGCAGAAGAAGCGCCCCCGCCACGCCGTGCCGCCGTGACCGGAGCGCGGTGTCGGCATGGGTGCGCGTTCTTCCCAGACGTCGCGCTTCGCGTCGTAGGCCACGTGCATGCCGGTGTTGAAGTCGAACGTATCCATGCGGCCGCCGGCCACGAGGATCCAGCCCGCGAGCGAGACGGCCGCCGTGTGGTCGCGCGGACCGGGAATGGGCGCGAGCGTCTTCCAGCTGTCGCTCTGCGGGTCGTACGCCTCGTGCCAGTCCACCGAGCGCGTGTCGCGGCCGCCGATCGCGTGCAGCAGGCCGTCGTGCGCCACGACGGAAATCGCGCCGCGCGAGCCGCGCGAAAGCGGGTGAATCGCGTGCCAGCGGTCGTCGGCCACGACATAGGCGTAGCAGTCGGGCACGGCGATGCGGTTCTGCTCGACGAAGCCGCCCATCGCATAGACCACGCCGTCGAGCGCCGCCACGCCGATATGATTCGCGCCGCGCGGAACGGGCGCGGCGTTGCGCCAGGCGCCGCGCGCCGCATCGAATACATGGTGATAGGCTCGCGCGACCTGGCCCGCGCCGTAGCCGCCGATCACGTGCATGCGTTCGCCCTCGCTCGTCGCCCACGCCATTTCGCTGCGCGGCAGCGGCAAGGGCGCGGCCGTGGTCCACGCGCCTTGCGGCGTGGCGCGCGGCGCGCTCGAGTAAAAGAAGCGCTGCGTGAACGCTGCGGGCGGCAGCTGCGTGGCGTTGGGGTCGCGCAGGCTCGCGTACAGTCCGCCGCGCTGGGCCGTCTGCATCGCTTGCGGGTCTGCGGGCATGTCCTGCATGTCCTCCGCAGCCATCGCACCACGCGGCGCGTACCAGGCGGTGCTGCCCGCGGCGAGGCCCAGTTCGAGGAAGCGGCGACGGGAAAGCGGCTTGGCGAACCTCGCGGAGATGGGCGGGAGGCGGGACGGCATCCAGCGCGCTCTTTCCGGGGTTCTTCTCACTCGCGCGGCGCGCAGTGGACACGGTACTCGCTTACGCTGTCGCCCACCTTGCGTGAGTGTGCACGCGCGATTGAGGGCGCGATCGGCTCCGCGTCGCCACGCTGCATCATCGGGTGTGTCGAGAATTTCATTTCGCGACGGGCCGGTCGAGGAGAATTGGATACTCCGCCCTTTGGAGAATCCGTTTAATTTTGGAACCATTTTTTAGCGCCCGACGCGTAGCATTTTTCGAAATTCCGTTGTGCGAGAAACGAAGATGAGCGAGAAGGGCGATTTGCGTTACTTTGACTATGCCGCGACCACCCCGGCGGACCCGCGTGTGATCGAGGCGATGTTCGGCTGTCTGGGCATGGAAGGCGACTTCGGCAACCCCGCCTCCAGCTCGCATGGCGCGGGCCAGCGTGCGCGGCGGCTCGTCGAGCAGGCGCGCAGGGACGTGGCGGCACTCATCGGCGCCGATGCAGAAGAGATCGTCTGGACGTCCGGCGCGACCGAGTCGAACAATCTCGCGCTCAAGGGCTATGCGGACCGCGCGACGCACAAGCGCCATCTCATCACGAGCCAGCTCGAGCACAAGGCCATTCTCGATACGATGACGAGCCTCGAATCACGCGGCATGACCGTCACGCGGCTCGCACCGGACGCGCATGGCGAAATCACGGCGCAGGCCGTGGCCGCCGCGCTCACACCCGACACCGGTCTCGTCTCGCTCATGCTGGTCAACAACGAGCTGGGCACGCTCACGGACGTCGCGGCGATTGCGCGCGTGGTGCATGCCGCCGGCGCGCTGCTGCACGTCGATGCGGCGCAGGCGCTCGGCAAGACGCCCATCGAGGTGAAGGCGATGGGCATCGACCTGCTCTCGATGTCGGCGCACAAGGTCTACGGGCCGAAGGGCATCGGCGCGATCTATGTGAGCCGCGAGGCGTTCGAGCACATCGCGCCGCAGATGCACGGCGGCGGCCACGAGCGCGGTCTGCGCTCGGGCACGCTGGCCACGCATCAGATCGTCGGCATGGGCGTGGCGTGCGTGATCGCGCGCGAGGCGCTGCAAGCGGACAGCGAGCGCATTGCACGGCTGGGCGAGCGCCTGCTGGCCGAGGTGCTCGCGTTGCCGGGCGTCACGCTCAACGCCGCGCGCGCCAGGCGCATTCCCCATACGCTGAGCCTCACGATCGATCTGCCGGGCTTCTTCCCGTTCCTGCTGACCGGCGACCTCGCGATCTCGTCGACTTCGGCCTGCAACTCGGCGGCGGGCACGCCGTCGCACGTGCTCACGGCCATCGGGGTTGGCGAAGAGGCGGCAAACCGCACGGTGCGCCTGAGCCTCGGGCGCTTCACGAAGCCGGAAGATGTCGATTTCGCGGTGGACTGCATTCGTCGCGCGGTGGCGCCGTGTCTGCCGGCCGCTGTGCCCGCTTGATCCTCGCGGTCAAAGTCACGATGAACATCGAAACCCGATGATCGTTTCACTCGTTCTCGGCGCCATGATCGGCGCGATGCTGGGACTCACGGGCGCGGGCGGCGGCATTCTGGCCGTGCCGGCCATCGTGGTGGGAATGGGCTGGCCCATGCAGCAGGCCACGCCGGTCGCCTTGATCGCCGTGGCGAGCAGTGCGGGCATCGGTGCGCTCGAAGCCTTCCGCGAGCGTCTGGTGCGCTATCGCGCGGCGTTCTGCATGGCGCTCGCGGGCGTGCCGACCACGTGGCTCGGCGTGCGCCTCGCGCAGGCCATGCCGCAGCGCCTGCTGCTCGCGCTCTTTGCCGGCGTGATGCTGTTCGTGGCCGTGCGGCTGCTGCGTCAGACCATCGGGAAAAAGCGCGCGCTGCCCGAAGCGTCGCCGCTTTGCGTGGGCCGCGTCAATCCCGACACCGGCCGCCTCGTGTGGTCGAAAGCAACGGCGCTCGCGCTGGCCTCGACCGGCGCGTTGACGGGTCTGATGACGGGCCTGCTCGGCGTGGGCGGCGGCTTCATCATCGTGCCCATGCTGCGCAAGCTCACGAACATTTCCATGCACGGCATCGTCGCGACGTCCCTGATGGTCATCGCGCTCGTGGGCTCCGGCGGCGTGGCGGCGACGGTGCTGCACGGCGTGCCGCTGCAGCTCGACCTCACACTGTGGTTCAGCGTCGCGACCGTCGCCGGCATGATGCTGGGGCGTCACGTTTCACACCGCGTTTCCTCGCGGCATACGCAGATGGGCTTCGCCGCCATTCTGGTGTGCGTGGCGTGCGGCATGCTCGCCAAGGTGGCGCTCGGCTACTGAGCCTTGCGCTTGATTCGCCCTCAACCGGCCTCGGCGAGAAAGACGCGGATTTCGTCGGCGAGCCAGTCGCGCACGGCGCGCACCTTGGGGTCGTCGCGGCTGCCGATGCGATAGACGAGGTCATGGCCGCGCTCGGACTCGAGACGCAACTGCGGGAACGGCGCGACGAGCCGGCCTGCCGCGATGTCGTCTGCCACGATCACGCTGCGCCCCAGCGCGACACCTTCTCCGCGGATCGCCGCCTCGATCGCGAGGCTCCCATGGCTGTAGGCCGTGCCGCGATCGCTGCGCACGCCGCTCAACCCCGCCAGCGCCAGCCATTGTTCCCAGTTCGCGAGCATGCCGCCCTCATGCAGCAAGGTGCAGCGCGCGAGACTCTCGACCGATGCCATGCCGCCCATCTTCGCCCGATAGTCGGCACTGCAAACCGGCGTGACGGTTTCGTCGAGAATGCGCTCGGCCAGCACGCGTGGATAGCGTCCGCTGCCGTAGCGAATCGCCACGTCGACATCCGAGTCGTTGAGATCGACGTATTTGTCGGTCACGTCGAGGTGGACGTCGAGTTCCGGATGGCGGGCCTTGAGGCGATGCAGGCGCGGCGCCAGCCAGCGGTTCGCAAAGGACACGCTGGCGTTGATCTTCAGGCGCGTGACGCTGTCGTGCGTGCGCAGGCGCTCGGACTCCTTGGTCAGTTCGGCGAGCGCGCGGTTCACGGCCAGCAGGAACTCGGCGCCCGCCTCGGTCAGGACGATGCGACGCGTGAGGCGCTGGAACAGCGCCACGCCCAGATGGCTTTCGAGCGTCTTGATGTGCCGGCTCACGGCGCCATGCGTGACGTGCAGCTCCTGCGCCGCCAGCGTCATGCTGAGGAGCCGCCCGGTGGCTTCAAAGGCGCGCAGGGTTTGCAGCGGGGGAAGGCGGTCGAACATGGAGCCGGGTAAGTGCGTCACGTGTGAGTTTTGCTCACGCATTATATGACGACAAATGGTTTGTCAGCCACGTTGACGGGCTTCACTATGGGCATAAAGTCGCAGGACGTAGCGTAACCACTGTTATGCCCGCGGCGCATTCCTGACAGTTGGCATTTTCCGCATCGCGTCGCTCATCATGGATCTTCTGCTTTTCAAGCTCGTCTTTACGCCGTTGTTGCTGTTGGCCGCCAGTCTCGCCGCTCGCCGCTGGGGCGAAGCGGTCGGCGGGTTGCTCGTGGGGTTGCCGCTCACCTCGGGGCCGGTCTCGGTTTTTCTCGCGCTGGAGCACGGACCGGCATTCGCCGCGCAGGCGACGGCGGGTTCGCTCGTCGCAACGGCTGCGCAGGCGGCGTTTTGCGTCATCTATTGCCGGCTCGCGGCGCGCGGGTGGAAGGTGGCGCTGGCGGGCGCAGGCGCCACGTTCGCCCTCGTGGCCCTCGTGCTGCAATGGGGCGCGCTGCCTACGCATGGTCTTTACCTCTTCGCCATTCTGGCCATTGCTCTTGCGCTCAACCTGATTCCCAACAAGCCGGCAAGAACGGTGCGCCTCACGCCGCCGTGGTGGGATTTGCCGTCGCGCATGATGCTCATTGCCGGTCTCGTGGTGAGCGTGACACTGATCGCGCCTTACGTCGGAGCCGAGGCGAGCGGCGTGCTCGCGTCGTTCCCCTTCATGGCGATCATCCTCGCGGTGTTCGCGCACCGCCTGATCGGTCATGAGGCAGCGCAGCAACTGATGCGCGGCATGACCACGGGACTGCTGGGTTTCGCGTCGTTCTTCTTCGTGCTGAGCCTCACGCTCACGCACTGGAACCTGCTGGCGGCCTACGGGACCGCGATTCTCTGCGTGCTCACGATCCAGGCGATTTCCCTGTATCGCATGCGCCTGCCGACACCGTGCCTGCACGGCAAGTCCAAGCCCGAAGGCAGCGCGCCGTAACGGCCGGCTTTACATCCGGCGGGCCTCGGTGGGCCGCGCCGCGCGTGCTGCGCTGCATCGCGGGACGTTGGCTGCGGGATGCGCCAACGACTCGACGCCCACGGCGGATGGCCTACACTACAGATCCGGCGGATGCGGCCGTTTCCGCGCCGCCGGCCCGCCATGGCGCACCTCTTCTTTGCAGCTTCGATTCAGCGGCACGTCGCGACGCCCGAGCGCGAGATCGACGCGCGCACGCTTCGCGAAGCGTTCGATGCCGTGTTTGCCGAGCAGCCGCGTTTGCGCGGCTACATCCTCGACGATCAGGGCGCGTTGCGTAAGCATCTGGCGGTGTTCGTGGACGGCGTTCGCCTGCGCGACCGGGAGCATCTGAGCGACGCGCTCGGCGAGCAGAGCCGCGTGTACGTCGTGCAGGCGCTGTCCGGCGGATGAGCCGCCGCTTTGCATGGGACCAGAGCGCTGACTCTGGCTCGACAGGAGGGCACACGAGATGAGCGATCGACTGCTGGTCGCAACCCGCAAGGGGTTGTTCGTACTGCAAGCCGATGGAGTGGGCGGCTGGACAATCGGCGAACCTGAGTTCGTGGGCGAGCCGGTGAGCATGGTGATGCCCGACGCGCGCGACGGCTCGCTCTATGCCGCACTCAACCTGGGCCACTTCGGCGTGAAGCTGCATCGCCGGCGTGCCGGCATGGCGGACTGGGAAGAATGCGCGGTGCCCGTCTATCCGCCCCAGCCTGCTGAGGACATTGCGGCCAGCGAACCGGACGCATTGGGCCGGCTGCCCGCGCCGTGGTCGCTCCAGCAGATCTGGTCGCTCGAACCGGGCGGCGCGGACGAGCCGGGCGTGCTGTGGGCGGGCACGATCCCTGGCGGCCTGTTCCGCTCCGCCGATGGCGGCGACAGCTGGGAACTCAACCGGCCGCTGTGGGACCGCCCGGAGCGGCGCGAATGGGCGGGCGGCGGCTACGACGCGCCGGGCATTCACTCGGTGATGGTCGATCCGCGCGACAGCCGGCACGTGACGGTGGGCGTGTCGTGCGGCGGCGTCTGGCAGACCGGCGACGGCGGCGCGAGCTGGCGCCTCACGGCCGAGGGCATGGAAGCCGACTACATGCCGCCCGAGCGGCGCGGCGAACCCAACGCGCAAGACCCGCACCGCGTGGTGCAATGCGCGGCGAATCCGGATGTGCTGTGGACCCAGCATCACTGCGCGATCTTCCGCTCGACCGACGGTGCGGCCCACTGGCGGCGCATCGAAGCGCAGCCGTCGAGCTTCGGTTTCGCGGTCGTGGTGCATCCGCGCGAGCCCGATACCGCGTGGTTCGTGCCGGCCCAAAAAGACCAGTACCGCGTTCCCGTGGATGGCCGGTTCGTCGTGACGCGCACGCGCGACGGCGGGCGCACCTTCGAGCGTTTCTCGAACGGGTTGCCGGCGGCCCCGGCGTACGACCTCGTCTACCGCCACGGACTCGATATCGACGACTCCGGCACGCGCCTCGCCATGGGCTCGACCACGGGCGCGCTCTGGACCTCGGACGATGGCGGCGAAAACTGGCAACTCGTTTCGGCGCACTTGCCGCCGGTGTATTGCGTGCGCTTCGGGTGACGGACGCCTTCCAGCCCGCGTTCATCCCGCGGGCTGAAACATCGTCATGCGCTGCAGGATCCAGTCGAGCAACTCATGCGCGGCCGCCACGAGCGGCCGCCCCGACTTCACGAGCACGCGCGCCTTCGTGCCTTTGAATAGCGCGTGATCGATTGGCACGGTCACGAGTTCGCCCGCTTCGATCTCGCGCGAGGCGGCGAACTCGCCGATCAGCGTCGCGAAGTTTTCCACAGCGACAAAACGCTTGAGCGCGGTCAGCGAATTCGTGGTGAGCGTCGCGCGTATCTCGATGTTCTCCGCGAACGCCAGCATGTTCGCGAGATGCCCGATGCCGAACGTGCTGGGCATCAACGCGAGCGGCCACGCGAGCAGATCGTCAATCGTCGCGGGCGCGCCCCGCCGCGCGAGCGGATGGTCGCGGCGCACCAGCAGCACGACGGGCTGCGCCGAGCTCGCGCGGTACTCGATGCGCTCGTGCGGCGGCGGATTGAACGCGAGGCCGATATGCGCGCGGCTCTCGGCGACCTCATTGAGAACGTCGTCGACGGGGAGCATCGTGAGGCTCACGTCGAGCTTCGGATAGTGCGCGCAGAACGGCGTGATGACCTCGGCGACGAGCGCATCCACGTAGCCCTCGCTCACGGCCAGATCCACGCGGCCCTGCTGGAGCCCGCGCAACGCGTGCAGCTGGTCCTCGAACTTCTCCTGCTGCGCGCGATAGCCGCGCCAGAACTCCAGCAGATGCGCTGCCGCTTCGGTGGGCTTCACGCCGCGCGCCTGGCGCTCGAACAGTTGCGCGCCCAGTTCGTCCTCCAGCAGCCTGATTTGCCGCGTGATGACCGAGGGCGAGGTGTTCAGGCTGTCCGCGGCGCCGCGGATCGTGCCGTGCGTGAGCACCTCGTGGAAATAACGCAGCCGCTGCTGATTGATTTCGCGCATCGCGCCCTCGTTCGCGTAAAGGGACTGTTGCCCAAAAAAGAACGATATGTGAACTTTGTTGCTCTTGCTAGCGAAGTATGCCCTGGCCAGGATGGTATTGCGCACGACGCAAACCAGACAGGAGACAGGACATGGCCGCCATTCTTCCCCGCGCGAGAAGCCTCGACGCTTCCGCGCTCTACGGCAGGATCAACGCGCGATTGCTGCCGTTTCTGCTGATCTGCTATTTGTTTGCTTACCTCGACCGTGTAAACGTCGGGTTCGCCAAGCTGCAGATGCAGACCGACCTCGGCTTCTCCGATGCGGCCTATGGCGTGGGCGCGGGCATATTCTTCATCGGCTATGTGCTGTTCGAACTGCCGAGCAATCTGCTGTTGCCGAAGATCGGGGCGCGCAAGACCTTCGGGCGCATTCTCGTGCTGTGGGGCATCACGTCGGCGTGCATGCTGTTCGTGCGCAGCGTGCCCGCGTTCTACGCCATGCGCTTCCTGCTAGGCGTGTTCGAAGCGGGCTTTGCGCCGGGCATGATCTTCTATCTCTCGCGCTGGTACGGCCCCTCGCGCATGGCGCGCGCCATTGCGATGGTGTTTCTGGCCGGGCCGATCGGCGGCATTGTCGGCGGCCCGGTTTCGGCGGCCATCATGAGCACGCTTGCGGGGAAGGCGGGCCTTGCGGGCTGGCAATGGATGTTTCTCGTGGAAGGCCTGCCGTGCATCGTGCTCGGCATCGCGACGTTCCTCTATCTGCCCGACCGTCCGGCCGACGCGGCGTGGCTGAGCGACACCGAAAAGCGCCAGATCGAAGCCGAAGTCGGCGCGCCGGAGGCCCACGCCACCTCGTTCGGCAGCGTGCTGCGCGACCGCAAGGTCTATGTACTCGCGTTTGCGTACTTCTGCATCATCGCGTCGATTTACGCCATCAGCTTCTGGCTGCCCGCCATTCTCAAGGCGCAGGGCGTGAGCAATCTGATCACGCTGGGCTGGTACACGTCGATTCCGTATGTCGCGGCGGCAGTGGGCATGCTCTATATGGGCCGCCGTTCGGACCGGCTAGGCGAGCGGCGCTTTCACTGCGCCGTGCCGGCCGCGGCCGCCGCGCTGCTTTTCGCGCTGTGCGCAGCCACGGGCAATCACCTGGCGCCCACGCTCGCGCTGCTCACGCTCGTGACGATGGCGCTGTGGATGGCCTACACCGTCTTCTGGGCGATTCCGCCCGAGTACATCAAGGGGCCGGCCGCGGCGGGCGGCATCGCGCTCATCAACACCATCGGGCTTTCCGGCGGATTCTGGGGGCCCGCGGCGATCGGCTGGATCAAGACGGCGGCCGGCAGCCTCCAGCCGGCGCTGCTCGCCATGGCGGGCGTGTCGCTCATCGGCGCGCTGCTGATTCTTTCGGTCAGGCTCGCGGGCGCGAAGCCCTGAACGTACGTTGCTGCCTTCAAGGCACGACACGAAATGTATTTGATCAGTCATCCTATGCAAGTGAGGTAAGAGAAAATGAAGATTCTCATCGCGGGCTTCCAGCACGAAACCAACACGTTCGCCCCGACGAAAGCCAGTTATCAAAGCTTCGTTCAGGGCGAGGGCTTTCCGCCGCTCACGCGCGGCGCCGATGTGCTCTCGCTGCGCGACGTGAACGTGCCCGCCGGCGGCTTCATCCAGGCGGCGGAAGCGGCCGGCCATACGCTCGTGCCGGTCGTCTGGGCCGGGGCGAGCGCTTCCGCGCACGTGACCGAAGACGCGTTCGAGCGCATTGCCGGCGAAATCGTCGATGCCGTGCGGCGCGGCGGCTTCGACGCGATCTACCTCGACCTGCACGGCGCGATGGTCACCGAGCATCTCGACGACGGCGAGGGCGCGCTGCTCGCGCGCGTGCGGGCCATCGTGGGCCGCGGGATGCCCGTGGTGGTCTCGCTCGATCTGCACGCCAACGTGACCGAGCAGATGTTCACGCACGCCGACGCCATGGTCGCGTATCGCACCTATCCGCACGTCGACATGGCCGAAACGGGCGCGCGCGCCGCGCAGATCCTCACGCGCCTCGTCGCGGAGCCCGGGCGCAGGCTCAAGCTCAAGCGCTACGTGCGCCGCATTCCGTTCCTGATTCCCGTGAACGGCATGTGCACGCTCGCGGAACCGGCGCGCGGCACCTACGCCCATCTCGCGCAGCTGGAGGACGATTCGGTCGTCTCGCTTTCGTTCGCGCCGGGCTTTCCGGCCGCCGATTTTCCCGAGTGCGGCGCGGCCGTGTGGGGTTACGGCTTCGATGAGGCCGCCGTCATTGCGGTGGTGAACGAATTGGCGTCGGCCATCGTCGAGCAGGAGCGCGACTGGGAAGTGCGCTTTCTCGACCCCGACGCCGCCGTGCGCGAAGCCCTGCGCCTCGCCGAGCACGCCACGCAGCCGGTGGTCATCGCCGACACCCAGGACAACCCGGGCGTGGGCGGCGACTCGAACACGATGGGCCTCGTGCGTGCACTATTGCGCCAGGGCGCGCGCGACGCGGCCGTGGGCCTGATCTGGGACCCGCAGGCGGCCGCGAAGGCGCACGAAGCGGGCGTGGGCGCGACGATCGAACTGGCGCTCGCGGGCGGCAAGGGCGTGCCCGGCGACGCGCCACTTGCCGGGCGTTTCGTCGTGGAGCATCTCGCCGATGGGCGCGTACGTTTCGACGGCCCGATGATGAACGGTATGTGGACCGAGATCGGGCCGGTGGCGTGCCTGCGCATCGACGGCGTGAAGATCGCGGTGAGCTCAGTCAAGATGCAGATCTTCGACCGCAATCTGTATCGCGCCGCGGGTATCGAACCGGAGCGCATGAAGATTCTGGTGAACAAGAGTTCGGTCCACTATCGCGCAGATTTCGACGCGATAGCCTCGGCGCATCTCGTGGCGAAGGCGCCCGGCCCCATGGCCGCCGACCCCGCCGATCTGCCGTGGCAGCGCATCGATACGCGCTTGCGCCTGCGTCCGAACGGGGTGTCGCTGAGCGAAATGCGGGAGTAGCGAGGGGTTTTGTACCGTTGTGTATCCACCGTGGCAATGGACAAGGAGGCTTGCAAAAGCAGGGGTTTGCGGAAACAAGCGGGATACGTGCGGGAGTTCAAATACACCCATGCCAGTCAGCGACGTCGCACAAGAGACATCGAAAAAGACTGGACGCGCGAGCCACGCAATCGTGGTCCGAACCAACTCATTGCCCACAGGTGGATACCATGAAACTCATCAAGTCGCTGATCGTTGCCGCTGTTGTCGCCGTTCCCGTCGTCTCTTTCGCGCAGTCGGCCGAGCCGCTCACGCGTGCCCAGGTCCGCGCCGAACTGGTGCAGCTCCAACAGGTCGGCTACAACCCGGCGGCCGACTACAACGACTATCCGCAGCACATCGAGGCCGCCGAAGCGAAGGTGAGTGCACAGAATGGCGCGGTGGCATCGGCGTTCGGCGGCGTGGCGGATGGTTCGTCGGCAGCGGGCGCGTCCACGGCTTCGGCGCCTCATGACATTCCCGGCCTGGGTCCGATCTACGCGCATCATTGATGGGCGAGTGAAGGCGCGAAGGCAAGAGCGGCCCGCTTCTAGCGGGCCGTTGCCCATGGTGTGACTTGCCTCATGCTTCGTCCCGGCCTAACCTGTGCCGGATACGACGACCCCGAGGCCAGCATGCAAATCCATCCCGTACGGCTGTCTCCCGGCGACGATCTGCGCGTCGCCGTCGAAAGCTTGCTGGGCCAGCAAGCCTCGCATGCGGCGTTCGTCATTCAGGGCATCGGCAGCCTGAGCGTCGCTCAGTTGCGATTCGCCGGCGCCGAAACGCCGACCGAATTACGCGGCGACCTCGAAATCCTTACGCTCGCGGGCTCGGTGTCGCCCGATGGCGCCCATTTGCACATGTCCGTGTCCGACGCGCAAGGCCGCGTGTTGGGCGGCCACGTCGCGTGCGGCTGCACCGTGCGCACCACGGCGGAGCTGCTGCTGGTGCTGCTGCCCGGCCATCGTTTCTCACGCGAGCTCGATTCCGCGACCGGATACGCGGAACTGCAGATCCGCCACGCGCCAGGCTGATCCGCCTGCGCTGCCATTCGCGCGACCCCACGCACCGTCACAAAATTTAAAAGCGGCATCGTTATGCTTCGGCGTTGCCTCGCCGCTGTCTGTGTTGCGCGCGAGGCCCCGCTCGGGCCGCTCCTCGAGCCGTTGTTGTGCCTCTATCTGGACGGAGACTTCGATGACGGTCGAATCCGCGCCGGTGCGCTTGCCATGGCAAGGCGCGTCGCGCAGACGTTTGAGCCTGCCCGCTGCATTCGCGACGATGCGTGCGCCGGCCATGCTGTTTGCATGCGCAGCCGCGCTGTGTGCGCTTGGCGCATGCAGCGCACGCGATAGCGACGCGCGCGCCGCGCTCACCACGAACGCGGCACGCGAACTCGCGCAAGCGCAGCCAGGCAGCAATCCACAGCGCCCGGCGCTCGCCAACGCATTCACGCTGGCGTCGGATGCGGGGGCATCGAATCTCACAGATAGTGCAAACAGCATGGCGAACGCCGGCGTAGCCTTGCCCGCGAACGCCGTGCGCTCTCCGGCGAAGCCTCCCGCCGGCGGGAGCGCGCAAGACACACAAGCCGCGCAGATCGAACCGCTTGTCACACCCGTCATCCACACCGCCGATTGACGTACCCGGCCGCGCGGCCTTGCCGCCTGCCGCCCGTCAAGGCGGCGTGCCGTGCGTGCCTTTCTCAACCTGAAGATGGAAACCACGAGATGACCTCGAGAAGCCGCCGTGACTTTCTCCGCACCGCCGCGATGAGCGCCGGTTCGGCCACCGCCCTGACGATACTGCCGCAGGGCATCCGCAATGCGCTCGCGATTCCCGCGAACAATCGCACGGGGAGCATCCGCGATGTCGAGCACATCGTAATCCTCATGCAGGAGAACCGTTCCTTCGACCATTACTTCGGCACGCTGCGCGGCGTGCGCGGCTTCGGCGACACGCGCGCGATCACGCTGCCCACCGGCAAGCCCGTGTGGAACCAGCCGCTCGCGGCCGGCGCGGGCGAAGTGCTGCCGTTTCATCCCACGGCGTCCAACCTGGGTCTGCAGTTCATCCAGGACCTGCCGCACGACTGGACGACGACGCACGCTGCGTGGAATGGCGGCCGCTACGACCAGTGGGTGCCCGCCAAGGGCACGACCACGATGGCGTACCTCACGCGCGACGACATTCCGTTTCACTATCAGCTCGCCGACGCGTTCACGATTTGCGACGCGTACCACTGCTCGACGATGACCGCGACCGACCCGAACCGCTACTACATGTGGACGGGCTGGGTGGGCAACGACGGCGGCGGCGGCGGCCCGGTGATCGACAACGCGGAAGCGGGCTATGGCTGGTCCACGTATCCCGAAGTCCTGCAGAGCGCGGGCATCACGTGGAAGATCTATCAGGACGCGGGCGAGGGCCTCGACGCCAAGGGCTCGTGGGGCTGGACGGGCGACAACCCGTACATCGGCAATTACGGCGACAACTCGCTCCTGTATTTTCATCAATACCAGAACGCGCAGCCCGGCAATCCGCTGTATGACCGCGCGCGCACGGGCACGAACGTGCTGGCGGGCGGCGGCTATTTCGATGTGCTCAAGCAGGACGTGGCGAACAATGCACTGCCGCAGGTCTCGTGGATCGTCGCGCCCGAGGCGTACTCGGAGCATCCGAACTGGCCCGCGAACTATGGCGCATGGTACGTCGACCAGGTGCTGCAGATCCTCACGTCGAACCCGGACCTCTGGAGCAAGACCGTGCTGCTCGTGAACTACGACGAGAACGACGGCTTCTTCGATCACCTGGCGCCCCCGTTCCCGCCGGCTTCGAGCGCGAACGGCCTCTCGACCGTCGATACGACGAACGAGATTTTCCCGGGCAGCAGCAAGTACGCGGCGGGCCCGTATGGCCTCGGACCGCGCGTGCCGATGCTCGTGGTCTCGCCGTGGTCGCGCGGCGGCTGGGTGTGCTCGGAGACGTTCGATCATACTTCCGTGATCCGCTTCATCGAGAAGCGCTTCGGTCTGCATCACGACCTGCGCGAGCCGAACATCACGCCGTGGCGCCGTGCCGTGTGCGGCGACCTCACGTCGGCATTCAACTTCGCCACGCCTAACGCGGCGATTCCCGCGCTGCCTTCCACGACGGGCTATGCGCCGCCCGACAGGCTGCGTCACCCCGACTACGTGCCGGTGCCGCCGGTCGTGGGCAGCGTGCCGAAGCAGGAAGCAGGCGTGCGCAACGCGCGCGCGCTGCCGTACGAACTGTTCGTGCGCTTCGATTCGAACGCCGGCTCGGGCGACGTCACCACGCGCTTCGTCAACTCGGGCCGCGCCGGTGCCGTGTTCCTCGTCTACACGGCGGGCAGCACCGATGCGCCGCGCACCTATACGGTCGAAGCTGGCAAGCATCTGCAGGACAAGCTCGCGATTGGCGCGAGCGGCGTGTACGACTTCAGTGTGCATGGGCCGAACGGGTTTCTGCGCCGTTTCGCGGGCACGCTGGTCAAGTCGGGCTGGTTCGGCGGCAACGAAACGGCACGCCCCGAAGTGGCCGAGGGCTACGACGTGGCGAACGGCAACCTGCAGTTGCGCCTCGAGAACAAGGGCGGCGCGCGTTGCCAGTTCACGATCGTCAACGCGTATGACCCGGGCACGACGATCCAGCGCACCGTGCCCGGCGGCGACACCGGGCAGCTCTATCTCGACCTGCGCAACGCGCACGGCTGGTACGACCTGACGATCACGGTCGATAGCGATGCGACGTTCGTGCGCCGCATTGCGGGCCACGTCGAGACGGGCCGCCCGAGCTATAGCGATCCCGCGCTCGGCGCCTGATACCGCTGGGGAGTGAGGTGAGCCACGGCTTTTGCGAGCCGTGGTTTTTTTGTTTACCGCGTAATGGAGCAAGGTGGAGCAGGGGCGATCAGGGCGCCTCTAGCGCCAGCGGGGTGGCGGCGGTCCCCAGCCGGGATGCCGGACGTGTCGCGGACCCATGAAATGCGGAGGACGGTGCCACGGAGAAAAGCCGTGACGCGAATACACGACGGGAGGCGGCCACATCGGCGCGGCGGGATGCATGAAGAATACGGGCGGCGGCGGCGCGTAGAACGCCCCAGGAATCCCGATGCCCACGCCGACATTGACGTTCACGCGCGCCTGTGCGGTTTGCATCGCGCACAGCGTCGTGGCGATACAAAGGAATGCAAACTTCAACACACGGAGTTTCATCGCCGATCCTCCGTCGCGAGCGCGCGTTGCCAGCGCTCGCGGCTGGTTATTTCGTGTGCGCTTCAGCGGGCCGGAAAGCGGCGTCCGCAAGTTTCTTCTGCGAGTCGGGCATGGTCGCGTAAAGCGCCGAGAAGGCATCGAGCATCGCCTTGCTGCCTTCGGCATTCGCCTGGGCGATCTCGTTCCACGATTGAAGGTTCTCCACCGCGGTTTGCTGCTGGGCATTATCGTGCCGCTGCTGGATCAGATCATCCACCGTTTTGGCGTTATTGCGCATGACGTCGGCCACTTTCGCCCACTGATCCTCTTCGGCGGGAGTAATCTTCAGTTCGGCATGCAGTTCTTTCACGCGGTCGTCGACGGTTTCAACGTGATGCTGATGCGACGACGCCGCCGGAGCGCTGGCCTGAGCCCAGCACGTGGAAGTGCCGAGCAGGGCTAGCGCAAGCAGGACAGGTTTCATTGTCAGCCCTCGCGAAAAGCGTTCGCCGGCCATGGCCGGCAAGTCGGAACGAACCGTTTTGATCATAGCAGCGGCGGCAACCAATTTCGGCATCCTCTATGTAACAGCGAATAACAGGGAATAGGGCACGATTCCCGAAAAGCACCACGCTTCACTCACGCAGAAAATCGGCCTGGCTTGCCCGGCAGCGAGTCATTCTGACGATACAAGGAGGCAACGTGGCGATTCGATTGGCATTTCAGAGGGCACCCCACTTGAGTGCCGCTCCCGTCGCCCGGTTGGCTTGGGGCAGACTGGCGTGTGCCACCCTGGCCGTGGCAACTTTGGCGGGCTATGTGCCTGCGAGCCGCGCCGCCGTGTCCATCATGCGCCCGCCGCGCGAGGCGAGATCCGACGAACCGCTCGTCGTGACGATCGTGTATACCGGCGATGCGCCGACCGGCACTTCGATCGACGTGCCGCGCGATTTGAGCATCACGCTGACCAATGGCGAGGCATTGCCGAAGGCCGTGCTGCTCGCGCGCGAACCAGGTGCACCCGAGCATTTGCGGCTCGCCGCCGGAGAGATGAAGGCCGTGAGCTATAGCGCGGCATGGCCCAAATGGGCGCGCGGCGCTTTGAGAGTGGATGTGCCGGGCGTGGACGTTTCGCCTTCGGTGGTCCTGCTCACGCGCATGCCGGCCTCGGCAACGGTGAACGCAGCGGCTCCTGCCTCTGCGCCTTTGGTGCCTGCGGCAACCGTTGCGTCCGCATCGGAACCGGTCGCCCCGGCGCCAGCCGAAGGACCGATGGCGGGTAATGCTTCACTTGCGGCGCAAATGCCGCCTTCCGCCGTAAAGCCCTCGAATTCGCTGGTGCCAGACATTGGCACTTTCCTCGCGGGCCGTCTTTCGTTCTACCAGCCAAACTATTTCGCGGACGGCTGGTCGTCGAGCGATGCGGATCTCGCAAGATTCCAGATCAGTATCAAATTCCGCTTCATATTGCCGGACGATCCGCGTTCACGCGGTTTCCTCGACAACCTCTATTTTGCTTATACGCAGACTTCGCTTTGGGATGTCCGCGGGGACGAGTCGCCGTTCCACGATACGAGCTACATGCCCGCGCTTTTCTACTACCTCGAGGACACCGGTTGGAGGTCCAGCTGGTTCACCCGGATGGGTATCGAAAGCGGCTACGAGCACGAGTCGAACGGGACGCCCGGTCCGGGTTCGCGCGGCGTCGACATCGTATACGTGAAGCCGATCTGGGATTTCGGCGACCTCAACGCGAACCACCTGACCATCGAGCCGAAAATCTACGCGTACGAGCACATCCAGGAGACGAATGGGGATATTGCCCACTATCGCGGCTATGTCGACCTGCTGTTCAAATATGGCAGCCCTGATGGCTGGCAACTCGCAACGACTCTGAGAAAAGGCACGAGATCGACCTATGGAAGCGTCGACGTGCAATTTACATACCCGCTTGCCAAGCTATTCGGCAATGCGTGGGGCGGGTATCTGTTCCTCAACTACTTCAACGGCTACGCCGAAGATCTTCTCGATTACAACCAGCACCGATGGGCTGCGCGCATCGGTTTCGCCGTGTCGCGCTAACTGACTTTGGCATGCGAATGTTGAGAAACGTCATTCGTCCGGCGGGCGTCGTAGAAAGACACCAGGCGTGGGTCACCTAATGCTTTGACCCACTACGAACCGGTGGCCATCGGGTGTGGCCACCGTGCATTCGAGCATGCCGTACGGACGATCGATTGCGGGTGGCGTGAGTATGACGCACGCATCGGGCACCGTGTTTGCTCGCTGCACATGCAGTGCGCCATCCGCAACCGCGGCCAGCCGGTTGCCGCGCTGCTCACGCGCGCACATCGGAGGAATGACCATGAATGATCAATGGGAAGAGCGCGTCCGGCGACGCGCTTATCAACTCTGGGAAGACGACGGCGCGCCGCAAGGTCGGGCGGACGAATACTGGAGCCGCGCCGAAAAGCAGGTTGCCGCCGAATATGACGCAGAAGGAGAAACTTCGGGTATCGCCAGCGATCAGACTGGCAAGCGCCGGCTTGCTGGTGAACCACTGCAGGAAAGCGACGCCATGCCGCCGAGCGAACTGGCGCGCGACAAGCGGCGCGGCGGCGGGTGACATCCCGCATGTGTCGCGCTTTAGTCCAATGTCATGCCAGCCTGCGCGACCTGTTCGCACATCAATGATGCGCGAACAGGTCGTTGCGGCCCTCGTGTGACATGAGTGCGTCGTGGCGCGACGTTTGCGCAACCGATGCATTCGAGGTGCCCGAACTTTCCATGCCATAACCGGAGTCGTCGGTGCGTTGCGTGCTGGCGTGCTGCGGGTGTGCCGGTTGCTGCATCTGCATCTGCCTGGTTTGTGCCGCGGGTTCGGTGTCCTGTGCGAAGGCGGCGGGGGACAATACGACGCCGAGCGAGACAATAGCAGTAGCGAGTATAAGTTTCATGATGCATGACTCCATATGATAAAATCGATTCGGATAACTAAAAATGCGCGGATTGCAAAACCGTTTTGCAGACACTCATTCAATCTTGCGCAGTCCGATCCGCTGTCCGATCCGCAGTCCGATCACTACGGCGCATGTCCCCAGACTACGCAGCCAACCTTAGAGTTTGCTTATGCGCAGGCAACGGTTCGCGTTTCGTGCGTATTCGGCCGTAGTTAAGGTTTAGTTAAGCTACGGCGGCATATAGTCCCAAGCTGTTTCGTTCCGCCCGTCATGCGGCGCAAGGAGTATTCATGTCCACCACCACACGAAGTCTCATCGAAGATGCGGTCAGCAAGGTCCCCGCCGTGACCCTCGGCTTCTGGATCATCAAGGTTGCTTGCACCACGCTCGGCGAAACCGGCGGTGACTGGGTGACGATGTCACTGAACCTGGGCTATCTGGTCGGCTCGCTCATTTTCCTCGCGTGCTTCGTCGTGCTGGTTGGGGCGCAGATCCGCGCACAGCGTTTCTACCCGTGGCTTTATTGGGCGACGATCGTCGCCACGACCACGCTCGGCACGACGCTCGCCGACTTTTTCGACCGCTCACTCGGCGTAGGCTATCCCGGCGGCGTATCGATCATTCTGCTGTTGCTCGTGGCCAGTCTCGCGATCTGGTACCGGGTAGAAGGCACGGTTTCGATCGAGAGCGTCGCGACGCCGCGCGTCGAGTGGTTTTACTGGATTACGATCCTGTTTTCGCAAACGCTCGGCACCGCGCTGGGCGACTGGGTGGCGGGCGAAGACCGCGGCGGCCTTGGCGTGGGCTACGAATACGGCGCTGCGATCTTCGGCGCGGGCCTCGTGGTCGTGGCGCTGCTGTGGTTGTGGCCGCGCGTCTCGCGCACGGCGCTTTTCTGGTTCGCGTTCGTGCTTACGCGGCCGCTCGGCGCGACGCTGGGCGATCTGCTCGACAAGCCTGTCGCGGACGGCGGCCTGCACTTCAGCCGCTTTTATGCTTCGGCGCTGTTGATGATCTTTATCGTCGGCTGCATCGTGGTGCTGCCTCAGCGTGCCGCTCGCCGGGTGCGCGACGCGTAGCGCGCATGGGTCATTGCGGCATCACGCACGTGAAACTGGTCGCGCGATTCAGATTGCCCTTGCCCAGATAGCGCGGAAACGCCGGGTAGCGGCACAGCGGCCTCGTGCGGCCGTTCGTGGCCTGGGCAATGTCGGTCGCGAACAACGTTTCCGGTGCGCTGTCGTGCGTGACCCAGTCGTCGAGCGCGCCTAGCAGATCGACAGACGGAATGAACACGCCGTTGCCGTGCTGGTAACCCGGCACCATGTAAAGCCGCATGAAGCTGTCCACGCGCGCTTCGCCGTAGCGCCCCACCAGCCCCTGGTAATAGGCGATGGTCTGGTTCGGGCTGATGACCTCGTCGGCGAGCCCCTGCAAGGTGATGAGCTTGCCGCCTCGCGCGATATAGCGCGACACGTCGGGATTCATCGCGCCGATCGTCGTCGACAGCGTAAGCAGCCGCTCGCGGTAACGGCCGGGATGCGTCACGTCGAAATTCGTCGAATCGAAAGTCGGGTCGTGCGTGATGAAGTATTTGAGGTAGGCATCGCCTTGCGCGTACAGGTAGCCATTGGAGACGAACCCCAGTTGAGTCAGCCGCTGCGGCGAATGCGCGAGGCCCAGCATGCTCGTGAAGCGCGTGCCCTGGAACACGTTGTAGCCGCGATAGGTATCGGCATTCCAGGCGAGCGCGTAGGGCAGGCGCAGGCCGTCGCGCAGGCTCTCGAGCGTCGCGAGCTGCGGCGGCGTGAGGCAGTCGTCGGGGGCGTGCTGGCGATCCGTCTGGTCCTGTGAGGCGCAACGCAGCGAATCGATGATCTCCGGCTCTTTCGCTCGGCAGGATTCGACGTCGCTGATCAGGCCGTCCGCCGCGCCGTCGAGCGTATCGCACACCTGCATCACGCGCTCGTACACATGCTCCAGCAGCTGCGGCGACAGATAGCCGCCTGGCGCGCGGTATTCGTGCTGGCCCACCACGACGCCGCTCAGGCGCACGCCCGAGAAGTTCAGCGCGGGCGAGTTGGCGATCACGCCGTCGTAGTCGTCGGGATAGCGCTGGATCACGGTGTAGCCTTCGCGGCCGCCCGTCGAGCCGCCCGCGAAATACATGTGCTCCGGCGGCCGCCCATAGCCGAGCGTGATCAGTGCAAGCGCAACGTCATGCGCCTTCTTCAAATGCGCGTAGCCGAAGTTGGTCACGGCTTCTTCAAGCAGTCCGAAGTTGGCTTCCGATGATGTGCCGTTGTGGCCGGAGTCGTCGCCGAAGGTCGCATAGCCGCGCGCGAGCGGGGCGCGGTCGGGCGAGAGGGGCATCGGGCCGGTTCCCGTCACCACGACGCCGCTGTAGCCGCCACCGCCGAATTGCAGCGCGCGGCCGTTCCAGCGGCTCGGCAGGTTCACTTCGAAGCGGATGTCCGGCGTCCCGGCGCTCTGGGCGCGGATCACGCCGGTCAAGCGGCAGAAGTCGCCGTTGAGATTGCCTGTGGCGGTCGCGGAGATCATCGCGGCACTCTGCACCAGCGCGCCGTTGGTCGGCAGGCCGACGCTCGCGGGCGGCAGCAGCGCGCCGGCAAGGTCGGTGCAATGCAGCGGCAGCGAAGGCGTGTGCTGGGCGAAAGCGGGGCCGCTGGCGATGAGCGTGAGCGTGGCGATGGCGATCGCGATCGCCATCGCCTTGAGGGATGCGAGTGCGCGCGTGCCCCGTCGTATCATCCGCAGCCGGCTCCGTTGACGCGTGCACGGGCCGTCTCCTTCTGGCGCCCGAGCGTGCCGCGCCAGGCCCTCGCGAGCATGAGCGTCGCGCCGATTGCGACGGTGTCGCCGGCCAGCGCCGCCGCGAACGCCGCCGCGCCATGCAGCGCGTGTGGCGTGGCGGTGTCGACGATCACCGAGATCAGCGTGCCGCCGACGAAGCATACGAGCCCCGTGCGGCCCACGGTCACGACGGCGGGCACGCGCGCGGCGATCCGCGCGATCGTGCCGCGATGAACGAAATACGCCGCCACCAGGGCAATGCCGATGAAGTTGACGACGCGCGCGAAGGCCAGATGCTGTTTCATTGTCCCGGGCATGGGTTGAGTCAGGACGAACCATTTCACCGCCGCGAACAGCGCCACCGCGGCGAACGCGCATCGCACCAGCCAGCGTGCGGTTGCCGAGGTCCTGAAGCCGGGCGGAACCGGGTGCAGCCGGCAGAGCATGCCGAATACGAACATCAGCTGCCACGCGAATGGGTTGAACGGCCAGTTCGCGAATGTGCTCGCGCCGATGAGCGCAGCCAGCAGCGGCGCGAAGACCCAGAGCAGCAGGCTGCAGACCAGCGTGGCGAGCGGCGCCCGGCGGGCGAAGGGCACGGCCGCGGGCACGCACAGCGCAAATATGACATACATCGGCAGCACGCTCGACAGATACGGCTGCCGTGCGAGCAGGACGACGTGGAAGGTTTCGCGCATGGGATGCGCGGCGAACGACGCCCAGCCGCTCAGATCGGCGGCAGCGGGGTTCAGGTGCAGGAGCGCGAGTAGCGCGCCCGAGAGCAGTGTGAGCAGGGCGGTCAGCAGATAGGCGCGGTAGATTTCCCAACTGCGGCGCAGGAAGCGGCCTTGCGCGGCGCTCATGCCGCGGTGCGCGCGCACGGCCATGAAGGCCGCGGCCGACGCGTAACCGCCGAGAAACACGAACACTTCGGCGGAGTCGCACAGCGCGTAAGCGTGCAACGTCAGCTGCGACAAGGCGCTGCCCGGAATGTGATCGAGCACGATCACGATCAGCACGACGCCGCGGAAAAAGTCGACTTCGATCGAACGCCTCTGGCGAGACTCCATGGTGCCCTCGCAAGCATCGCGGCGAGGCCGCTCCGGCTTGGCGTCGACCGCTCGATGAATGGCCGGGCGGCGGCTCACGTATCGTGGTGCCGCCCTTGTGCGTACGAGGGCATCTCGCAGGTATCGTTCCCTGCGCGCGGCGTGGTTAGCGCCTTGTGCGCCCGATATGACGCGCACGCCATGTTGGCGCCATCTGCATGCCAGCTATGCGGCGCTTGCGATGTCCGGCGGCGTGCCGCTTACTTCGCGGCAGCGGCGCGCTCGATCGTGGCGATGTCGATCTTGCGCATGGTCATCATCGCTTCCATCGCGCGCTTGCCGGCTTCGCGATCGGCGCCGAAGACGCATTCGAGCAGGCGCTTCGGCGTGATCTGCCACGAAAACCCCCAGCGATCCTTGCACCAGCCGCAGTCCGACTCCTCGCCGCCGTTGCCGACGATGGCGTTCCAGTAGCGGTCCGTCTCTTCCTGGCTGTGGGTCTCGACCATGAAGCTCACAGCCTGGTTCGCCTGGAAGTTGGGGCCGCCGTTCAGGCCCACGAAGCGCCGGCCGAGCACCGTGAATTCGACCACCAGTTCCGCTCCCGCGCCGATGCCAGGTATCGGGGAAACATGGCCAGCGCCGACATGGCTGTCCGGAAACGTCGCGGCGTAGAACTCCGCCGCTTCGCGTGCTCTACCTTCATCGAACCACAGGCAAGTCACAAGCTCCGTCATCACGATCTCCTTTGACAAGGCGCCTGATTGCCGGCGCGTAGCGCCCATTGTGACAAAGCCCCGGCGGTATGGTAATGCCGTTCAGTTAAGGTCTTTTTTAAGGTACCGAACGGAGTAACGCGAGGGGCGGGACTTGACGACCCGGTCGCATGCGCGGCCGGGTCGTTTTTCGTTGGGAAGAGACTTCAGCCGCTCCC
>NZ_JBFRCL010000022.1:0-134979 GCF_040965695.1 Paraburkholderia sp. BR10937 | reverse complement strand
GCCTCCGTGCGGGAAATCGCCGGGTGTGGCACCGTCCACACCGTGCGGCTCTGGCAGTAATGCTAACCCGCGTTTGATTCCTCATGGCAGGCCAGCCGTCTACCTCGCGTGAAGTCATACTGCCTAGTGCGGCCGCCTGTTCGACGAGACGGCCGGTTTCCGTTGTTCATGCCGTATTGGCCTTGTAGGCCGCCGCAAAGACATCGCGAGGAGACGTCGTGCCCGCGATGTGCTCCGTACCCGCGACGCCGAGATCCATCCAGCCCGCGTTGACGGCGTCGAACATCGCTTCGGCGGGCCCGGTCTGTCCCCTCGGGACGCCGAACTGTTCGAACGCTGCTGGCCAGCCGGCCCGCGGAATGGAAAGGGCCTTGACGTCGCGCTGCAAGACTTCGCCCAGTTGGGCCGCGACTTCGTCCGCGCTGACCATCGAGCCAAGCTCGACGACGCGATGCCCGGACCACGGCTGCCCGGTCAGCAGCGCCGCCACTTCGGCGCCGATATCGTCGGTCGCGACCATGGTCGACTTCCGACTCGTCGGGTTGTAGTAGACAGGTAGCGTGCCGCTCTGGGCGACGTGCAGGCCGTAAAGGAAGTTTTCGAAAAACCCGCCGGCTCGCACATAGGCGATCGGCAACGTCAGATCGCGTAGTCCTTGCTCGAGAAGCGACAGGGCCGTGATCATTCCCAGGCCGCTGGTTCTGTTCGCCCCCATCGACGAGAGCACGACCACCCGCGGCGGCGCTCCTCTGGTCAGCGCCTCGACATAGTTCGCGATCACGCCCTTTGCTTCCCTGAAATCAGGCGAGGGTGCCCAGACAGCCGGCAACATGACAAATGCGCCGTCGACTCCATCGAGCGCGCTCTCCACGGTGGCCGCATCATTCCAGTCGCCGTCGACGAGTTCCACGCCTCGATCCGCCCAATTCGCCGCCTTCTCGCGATTGCGGACCAGCGCCCGTACTTGCCGGCCTTGCGCCAATAGATGTTGGGCCGTTGCGCCACCTACGCGTCCGGTAATTCCCATTACCAAAATCATGTAGTTATCCTGAAGTTAAAATTGCCTTTAAATGCCAACACTTCTGCGGCTACTGCTGGATGCGGTAATGGTGGAATCTTCGGCTTCCGCCTGCGACTCAACGCGCCGGCCCAGATGCCCGCCGGAGTCAGCTACGGAAGGCGGCCGGGAACAGGGTTTGACATTCGAGCTCCCTGTGGAGCAGTCTTTGTTTGAGGGTAGGTCTATCATAGAGACCAATGCCTCGCGCCGGAAGGAGGCAGTTTTTTGTTACCAGAGGAGTTTAGGGGAACCCGAATGAGCACTGTCCAGAAGGCGATCGAGAGATTCAGCCGTTATCAACGTGAACTGGGCGCCGCCCAGCCTGCACACTGCGCGATTCGCGACGTGCTCGACCGCATCGGCGACAAATGGAGCATGCTCATGATCATGGAGCTCGCGACGCGATCGCGGCGCTTCAGTGAGCTTCACCGGGCCATCCCTGACATTTCCAGGCGCATGCTTACCCAGACACTGCGCGATCTGGAGCGCGACGGACTCATCACCCGCCATGTTTTTCCCACCAGCCCACCAAGCGTGGAATATCGTCTGGCTCCACTAGGCCAGTCCCTGTTGGACCCGATGGCGGCCCTCATCGATTGGGCCGATCGTCGTTATCCCGACATCCATGCCGCGCGCGTGCGCTTTGACGGCGCATCCGGTGACGTCCCGCGCTAGATGCTCGAGCCGATGCGAGGTCGTCGGTGCCAGAACGAACGTTCGGGTGATCCCAACCGAGAATGCTTCGTGCAGCAAATTGCGCTGAAGTGGTATATGATGACCATCATGCAAAAACTATCATCCAATCGAAAACCGGCCAGCCGCAAGGAAATCACGCACGAGCGCATCGTCGAGGTTGCCGCCCGCGCGATTCGACGCAGTGGCTACGACGGGACGGGAGTGGCCGACATCATGAAGGAGGCTGGCCTGACACATGGCGGCTTCTACGCGCACTTTCCATCGCGGGAAGTGCTGCTTGCGGAAGCGGCCGACCGCGCCGGTGCCGAGGCCGTGGCATTGTCGGAGCAAATCGCCGCCTCCGTGCCGCAGGAGCAGGCATTGCCGTCGATGGTGCGCGCCTATCTGTCGAAGGAGCACCGTGACGCCATAGAAACGGGCTGCCCGGTCTCTGCCCTTGGCTCGGAGATGCCGCGTCAGGCGCCAGTCGTGCGTCGCGCGGCCACCCGCCGCATCAAGGAGATGATTGATGTCGTCGCGCGCCAATTGCCCGACTGGGGGCAACCGGGCGCGCATGAGCAGGCACTTCTGACTGTTGCTACCATGGTCGGCACCATGGTGCTGGCGCGCGCCGTCGACGACCCCAAACTGTCGGATAGTCTTCTCGAAGCCGCAGTGAATAAATTCGCACCCGCTGATGAGTAATCCGTGTGCCCGGTATCGGCTTTCGTTGGATCAAAATATGACGTCTATCATATTTTGATCCAGCGACCGGGCGCGCACGATCTTCGATACGAACTTCTTCGGGATGATCCGCATGACGCGCGCCGTGCTGCCCCATATGCGGCAACAAGGTCGCGGCCGCATCATCGACATCGGCTCGGTGGTGGGTTTCCTGCCCATGCCTTATATGGCGCTGTATACCGCTACCAAGCACGCGGTAGCGGGTTATTCGGAGTCGCTCGACCACGAGTTGCGCACGATGGGCATTCGGGTATCGGTGATTGAGCCTGCCTACATCAAGACGGCGTTCGATACGAACTTCATGGCGACCGACGCCCCCCTCGACGCGTACCGTACAGTACGCGCAGCTGTGGATCGGCGAGTCAAGGAGGTAGTCGAAAGCGCTGACGGTCCTGAGGTTGTGGCCGAAACCGTATTGCGGGCCGCTCTCGCGGCGCGCCCGAAACTCCGCTATGCGGCGGGCGGACTCGCCGGCCGTCTCCGATTGCTACGCAGATTTGCCCCTGTGGGCCTGGTGGACGCCGGCATTCGCAAGGACCTGCGGCTCACAGCGTAGATGATTCACGCAACAAGAAACTGGCAAGGAACAACGAACCATGATGAAGGCATTCGTCGTCGATCGATATGGACGCGAGAATGGCATACGAGCCGGCGAAATGCCGGATCCGGAACTGCGTGAGGACGACGTACTCATCCAGATTCACGCCGCTGGCGTGAACCCGCTTGATTCGAAGATCAGGGACGGAGAGTTCAAGCTTATTTTGCCCTACCGCTTGCCGCTGATTCTGGGCAACGACCTCGCTGGGACCATTGTCCGCGTCGGATCACACGTGAGGCGATTGAAACCGGGCGATGAGGTGTATGCGCGACCGCCCAAAGACCGGATCGGCACTTTCGCGGAATTCATCGCGATCACGGAAGACGCCGTGGCGCTCAAGCCCAAAGCGCTAAGTATGGAAGAAGCGGCTTCGATCCCGTTGGTGGGCCTGACTGCGTGGCAGGCGCTGGTCGAACGAGCACAACTGAAGAAAGGGCAGAAGGTGCTCATACACGCTGGCTCGGGCGGTGTCGGCACCTTCGCCATTCAACTGGCGAAGCATCTGGGCGCAACCGTCGCGACGACAGCGAGCGCCGCGAATGCGGGATTGATGAAGCAGCTCGGTGCGGACATCGTCATCGATTACAGGAAGGACGACTTTGCCGTTGTATTGAAAGACTATGACGTAGTGCTGGACACGCAGGGCGGAAAGACCCTCGAAAAATCATTGCAAGTGCTCAAGTCGGGTGGCAAGCTGATCGGAATCGCCGGTCCGCCCGATCCTGAATTTGCCAGGCAGATGGGTGCCGCCTGGTTCCTGAGAGCGGCGATGCACCTTCTAAGCTATCGCATCCGAAAGGCGGCAAGACGTCGGAATGTCGACTATTCATTCCTCTTTATGCGTGCCGACGGAGATCAGCTAACCCAGATAGCCGGGCTCTTCGACTCTGCTGCGATAAAGCCTGTGATCGATCGAATATTCCCGTTCGAGTCAACGCGAGAGGCTTTGGCTTATGTTGAAACCGGACGTGCTAAGGGTAAGGTCGTTATCAAGATTCGATAAAAGGAGGGATCTCTGTTGGCTTCCTGGCAGAGGCAACGGCCTTTGCTGGGGCGGTATTCACTTCGTGAACTTGAATACACCTTGTAACAGGCCGCCGCAGCACGGGTAGCCGATGCAATGAAGCGGGCTCATCGGACCTTCCTCCTCTTCGTCGAAGACGGCGCCGCGCGTTGTGCATTTCAACCTATCCGGGGCATCGAATGGCCGCCCGTCCAGCGCGCGGCAAGGCGCATTCCCCTTACTCGTTTTTCCTTGCGCCGCCTGCTCTAAAGAATATGCGCGCGCAACCGATAGCGCAGTAGTCGAGTGGAGGATACCCATTCCGTATTCATTTCGCATACCAAGGTGGCCCATGAGCCCAACGCCCAATTCCCTGCCTCATTCCGCGTTCGATACCGGCGTCTTGCCGCGCCACCAGCAGTTTTCCGCGTGGCGCGAGGCGGTGAGCGTCATCTTCGACACGCAGACCGCCGAATCGCGCGACGCGGGATTCGGCACCAGCGTGAGCGGCTACCTGTTCGGCGACGTGGTGCTGGGTTCGATACACACGGGTGCGCAGCGCTACGACCGCTCGAGCGCGAAGATCGGGCGCGACGGCCACGACCAATATGTTCTGCAGTTCTATCTAGGCGGCCATTGCCGGGCGCGCGACGGCGGACCGGAAGCGTGTACGCAGCCGGGCGACATGTACATCGTGGACGCCGCCCAACCGCTCGCGACCGAAACCACGCAAAGCGATTTTCTCAATCTGGCGGTGCCGCGGCGCTTGCTCGCCCCGTTGCTGACGGCGCCCGACCAGCAGAGCATGCGGGTGATACGCGGCACCGATCCCACGGTCGCGCTGCTGCGCGAGCATCTGGGCGCGCTCTACCGGCATGCTCCGCAGATGACGCTCACCCACGCCCAGGCCGTCATGCCCGCCACGCTTCAGCTCGCGGCCAGCGCGCTCAACGCGAGCGTGAGCCCGGAACACGTGCCGGCCGTTCATCAGTGCGCATTCGTGTCGATCTGCCGCTATGTGGAGAAGCGCCTGACCGATCCGCAGCTGAAGGCGGAATCCGTTGCGCATGCCTTCGGCATCTCGCGCGCCACGCTGTACCGCCTGTTCGAGCAGGAGGGCGGTTTCGCGACCTATGTGCGCGAGCGCCGCCTGCGGCGCTGTCGCGAGATGCTCGCCGATCCGGCGCGACGCACGATGACGATTGCCGACATCGCCGCCGCACACGGCTTCACCGACGCCGCGAACTTTACACGCGCGTTTCGCCGCACGATTGGCCTCTCGCCGCGGGCGGTGCGGATGCTGGCGCTCAATGGCGATACCGAGCTGGCGAAAGAGTCCGGGGCGGACGATTGGCGTTACTGGATGGCCTTGATGCGTTGAGCATGAAACACGCGGATCCTGCAAGCCGCATGTGAGACAAAACAACAAGTATTTGAGACATAGCGACAGATTTGGCCCCAGGCAGTGCCGATTCATTGCCGCGTCATGCGTCGCCTGCAAAGATGCAGGCGCCTGCGAGATCCAGGCAAACGGGGGAAACATGAAAAAGGCCCACAAAAAGCCGCGTCAAGGCGGCCTGTACTACTACGAAGCGGCGTATTCGCTCGAACTCGCGCGCGGCGCGTCGCATATTTCCAGCATGCTTTCGGCGGCGACGCAGGAAGGCGCCGTGCACGAAGTGATGCGCGAATTCATCGCGACGCACGGCAGGGCCGCACTCGAAGTGTTTAGCTGGCTGCTGGCCGAGCGGCTGGAAAAGCGCGGCTGCGCGGCGGCTGCCATGCAAGCCCGGGGCTTCGGCGCGTCCCGCCGGACGCCTGAGCTGGCCTACGCAAGCTGAGCCGCACACGGCTCGACCTGCACGCGTGCCCGCATGGGCAGGTGAAAGCTCAACCTAAAGATTTCGTAAGACGTGACGATAGAGCGATAGAGCAGTTGGCCGCGCCGGCATGCTGGCGCGCGGCGCCTTTTTGCGAACGGCCGGGTGTGCAGCCTGGCGAACCACAAGAACGCATTGAGCCATGACCACGCTATCGTCCCTGAATGCCGCCACGACCGTTGCACTCACGCCGCTCGTGAGCAGCGCGAATCCCACCGCCGAGACCGACACCGAGGTGTCCGGTCTCGCTGCGCTCTCGCCCTCGACCATCGTCACGATTCCTTCGGCAAGCGGGCTTGCCGCGCTTCAAACCTATACGCCCGAGGGCACGCTCACCGGCACCGCGCCGGTGTTGAACTGGGCGAGCGACGACAGCGATATCGTGTCGCTCAGGATGGCGGGGAACTACGCCCAGCAGACGATGGCGGGCCATTTCGCCGGACTGGGCAGTGCGCTGCTCGATCGCTTCAAGACCACCGGCAGCGACTACGCGCAGTCGATCAGCGTGTCGTCGGCAAGCGGCCTGGCGCCCGTGGGACAAGGATCGAATGGCGCAGTGGGTCAGATCGGCCTGACGATTCGAACGAAGAGCGGCGTGACGGTCGAAATCGAACTGGGCAGCGAAGACGGCGGCCTATCGGTGAGCATCAAGAGCAGCGGCACGCTGAGCGACAGCGAACGCGACGCGCTGGCGAAACTGGCGGACGGTTTCCAGCAGGCCATCGACGGCCTGAGCGCCGTGCCGCCCAAACTCGATTTAAGCGGCCTCGCGCAGTTCGACACGTCGGCGCTTGCTTCAGTGAAGTTTCAGTACAGCGTGACGGGCAACGGCAACGCGAATATTTCGGCGAGCTACGCGCAGGACAGCGCGGCGCGCAGCCTGAGCGTCACGAGCGCCGCCGGCACGATGAACCTCGAGGTCGACACGAGTGATTCCGCGCTGTGGGGAACGGGCGCGCAGCGCGCGGCATCGATAGCGAGCTATCTGCAGCAGTTCGACCACGCGAATGCGCGCGGACACGGCAATGCCGCGCTGTTGTCGATGTTCGAAGACGGCTTCACGCAAATGAACGAGGACTATGGCACGCCTTCGGGCGAGACGTTGCCGGGCGCCGCGTACTCGCCGACGCTGCAGCAGTCGGATCAGGCCATGCTCACGGGTCTTGCCGACTTCAGTGCGTCGATCACGGACACGAGCGCCTCGCCCAATCCGATGCGCCCCGGTGAAGTCGATTCATTCTCGTATCAGGTTGCGCAGAGCACGCAACTCGAAGGCACGGCGCGCGAGGGCAGGATCTCTCAGCTCCAGCAAGCGCATTTGAGCGCGAGCTACCATCAGGCATTGCAGGGTGGGGGCGCACCTGTTCTCACGTCGTCGAGAGATTCGCAGAACTACGATTACGTGCGGATCGACGATAGCGCAGAAAGCGCGGTGCAGGTGGCGACGGCGCGCGGCGTACTGCTGAATGCCACGTTGAGTCAGTCGTCGGCACAAGATACACGTGATTCGAAGTACGAACGAGGTGTGCTCGTCTCTGACGTGAACACGCCGAAAGACACCTCGCGCTCGACAGACCTGCTTTCGATGCTCGAACCGCTGATCGAGAAAAGCGACGCCACGCGCGACACGGCCGCATGGCAGCAGGCGCTCGCAAAGATCCACGCGATGATCTTGTTGAACAACGCATAGCATCGAGAGGCGGCCGGTTCTCACCGGCGGCGCCTCGATCGATCGTCTCCAGTACCGCTAGCGCCTGTCCTGCGCTCAGCTCGCGAGCCTGAACGCCCCAACGGCGTCGCGCAGCGAGTCGGCCTGCTCGCTGAGCGCCATGGCGGCCGCGGCCGCTTCTTCCACGAGCGCGGCGTTCTGCTGCGAGACCTGGTCCATCTGCGAGACCGCGAGATTGACCTGCTCGATGCCGTCGCGCTGCTCTTCGGACGCGTTTGCGATCTCGTGCATGATGGTCGTCACGCGGCCGATGGACTCGCCGATCTCGTTCATCGTCTCGCCGGCCGAGCGCACATACTCCGAGCCCGACGAAACGTGCTCGACCGATTCGGCGATCAGCGTCTTGATCTCTTTGGCGGCCGCCGCCGAACGCTGCGCGAGCGAACGCACCTCGCTCGCGACCACGGCGAAGCCGCGGCCCTGCTCGCCCGCGCGCGCGGCTTCCACCGCCGCATTGAGCGCGAGGATATTGGTCTGGAACGCGATGCCTTCGATGATGCCGGTGATGTCGGCGATCTTCTGCGAGCTGCCGTCGATGCGCTCCATCGTCTGCACCGCGTTGCTCACCACTTGCAAGCCGCGATCGGCGACTTCCTGCGCGCTGTTGGCGAGCGTCTGCGCGGTGCGCGCGTTTTCGGCGTTCTGCTTGACCGTGGCGGTCAGCTGCTCCATGCTCGCGGCCGTTTCCTGCAGCGAGGCTGCCTGTTCTTCGGTGCGCTGCGAGAGGTCGTCATTGCCGGCGGCGATCTGGCGCGTCGCCGTGGAAATGGACTCGGAGCTGTGGCTGACCTTGCGCACCGTGTGGGAGAGCGCGTCCTGCATGGCCTTGAGGCTCGCCACGAGGCGGCCCATTTCGTCGCTGGAATGCGTTTCGAGGTTGGCGGTCAGGTCGCCGTCCGCAATGCGCTGGAGCGCGCCCTGCACGTTCTCGAGCGGCGCGGCGATTGCGCGGTGCAGTCCCGCAGCGCATACGCCCGCCACGGCGAGGCCGAGCACGATCAGCGCGATGCTGCCGGCCCGCAGCCATGAATAGCGGTCCTGCGCGCGGTCGAACGCCTGCTCGCCGTGCGCCTTCTGCCATGCCTCGAGTGCGGTCGAGGCCTTGGTGAGCGCCACCGAGAGCGGCGGAATCTGCTTCATCGCGATGTCATCCTGAGCCTGGCGGTCGCCTTGCTTGATCGCGGCCATGAGCGGCTGGATGCCTTGCTCCAGCATGCCGGTGAGGGCGGCCTGAACGCCGTCTGCGAGCGCCTGTTCTTCGGGCGCGTGCGGCAGCGAGCGGTAGACCTCCCAGGCCTTGTTCGAAGTGGCGAGATAGTTCTGCGCCTTTTCGAGCAGCGGCTGAACGTCAGGCGCGTCGGGGTGCAGCAGGATGCGGTCGAGCGTCGTACGCGCGATGGTCAAATTCAGGTTCGTCTTGCCGATGTTGATGGCGGCGGCCAACTGGTTCGAATAGGCATAGCCGAGCGCCGTATTGGTGCGTGACATGCCCGCAAGGCCGGAAACGCCGGCTGCCACGATCAGCAAGGCCAGCACTCCGACCGCGATGCGCAGACGGACAGAGATAGAGAGTCGTGCAAACACGAAGAGGGCTCCAGAACGCGAGGGGCTGCGTAGCAGAAAAACGGTCGTGCTTTGCGCGTGAGACGGCAAAGCACTGAACATGTTTACGGCGCTGGGCGAGGGAACTGAAGGTCGGCGCTGGAACCGTTGCGCAATGGTGGTTTTCCCCAGTCAAGCGGGAAAAATTGTGCGCGCCTCGGGTGGATTCAGGCCATGGACACGGACGGCAATACCTATACGAGCGCGCAGGGCGTTCACTATGCGGTAGGCACGCCGCTGTCATTGTCCGCGACGAGCGGCGCGCTCGCAGGTACCGAGCTGATCGCTGATACGGTGGCGAACAATGATGGCGGAGCAACTGGTACGCTCGAAACGGCTACGGCCACGCTCGATCTCGTGGCACGCACGTTGAACAATCTGAGCCTGTCGATGAATCTGGCGGGTACCCAGTATGCGCTGACGAACTCACAGTCGCCGTTGAACGGCACTTCGACGACCGGGCAGTTGTCCGTTCAGTCGGTTGTCGTGGGGCACGACGCGACGAAGCCGCTGGTTGCCGTTGGTTACCCGGCCACGTTGCCGGATAAGGAGGGGATTGGTGGCGTCGTCGTGTTGCAGTGCCAGTGAGGCGCCTGGGCCGGCATTCTAGCTGCGCCCCGAATGCCTGAGGCGCTTGAGTACGAGCACGCAGAGGGCGGGCAGATGCACGACGCCCATGCCGCACGCGATCACCGCCCACGGCGGCGCGATCGTGCCGGACATCATCGCGCCGATCACGCCGAAGCACAGGCCGGCCAGCAACAGCGTGGCGTGAGCGATGAGGCGCTTCGGGCCGCGCTCGGTAAAGCGCGGAAGGTTCGCGTGGACATACACGACGATCAGCAGGGCGACGGTGGCAACGGCGGGGAACAGCATGTTCGAATCCTCGATTCCAGCAACGATGACGGGACTGTAGTGGAGGATTGCCGTTGCGTCGATGGCTAGAGGGTTGCGGAAGGGGTCAGCACCACACCACGCTGTCGTACGCGACCGTACGGCGATACACGTTCTTGCCGCGCCAGCTGGAAAACTCCATATACGCGCATTCCAGCACCAGAATCCAGTTCGTGACCCGCATCGCCGCCCCCAAAGGTGTTCCCGGTTATTCGTTCGACTGCGAGACCAGTCTATGACCCAGGCGCGGCGGACAATGCGGCGAGCAAGGCGCGATATCGCGTCCAGTTCGCCGCATTGCCGGATCAGGCGGGCGGCGCGAGCGGCATGAGCACGAAATCGAACGTGGAGCGCCAGGGCGTGTCGCTGTCGGCCGCCCGCTCGTACGGCGCGACGAGCGACGCTTTCACGCCGAACACGGCGTCCGACTGCAGGTACGGATCGTCGCCCACGAAGGTATGCGTGACGACCTTCTGGAAGCCCGGCGCGGTGATGAGGAAATGCATGTGCGCGGGCCGGTACGGGTGGCGGCCGAGGGTCGCGAGCATCTTGCCCACCGGGCCGTCGTGCGGGATGGGGTACGAGACCGGCTTGATGCCGACGAAGCGATAGGCGCCGTCCGCGCCGGTCGTGAAGATGCCGCGGTTGTTCCACCTGGGCTGCACGCCGGGCTGCTGCACGTCGTAGTAGCCGTCGGCATTGTCGGACCACACGTCGATGCGCGCGCCCTCCACCGGGCGGCCTTCGAGATCGAGCACGCGGCCTTCGAACAGGCAGCGCTCGCCTTTGCCGTCGGCGGTGATGCACGCGCCCATCTCGCGCTCTGGTGCGCCGGCCACGTGGAACGGGCCGAACACGGTGTTTTCGGTGGCGGCGGCCGGGCGGCGGTTGTTGATGGCGTCCACGAGCATGGAAAACCCTAGCGTGTCCGAGAGCAGAATGAACTCCTGGCGCTCGGCGCTGCAGAGCTGGCCCGCCGTGGTGAGGAAGTCAATGGCGGTTTCCCACTCCGGCTGGGTGAGCTGCACTTCTTTCGCGAACGCGTGCAGATGACGCACGAGCGCGCTCATCACCTCGCGCACGCGCTCGTCGGCGTTTTCGCCGATACGCGCATTGACGGCCTCGGCGGAGGCGGCTTCGCTGAAGAACTGGGTCATGGTTCGGGGTTACCTGTAGGGTTGCCAGGTGTTACCTGGTGTTGCCTCGTGTTCGCTGATCGCAGTGACATCGACGTCGTGCTGTAACAGCCCGTATTGTGCGCCTGCCGCCATCGGGACCCAAAATCTGGTCCAATGAGCCGATTCGATCAGCGGCTCCCATCGGCACCTACGCGTGGGAGGCGAACTGGGAGCGCGTGATCGAGAACGGACTGGATTTCGCGCATGCGCCGTTCGTGCACGGGAGTGCGTTCGGCGCGCCCGATCGCCCCGAAATCGACGCGGTCAACGTGAACGCCGACGCCTGGAGCGGCCACGCGCGGCTCGTGATGCGGCGGCCGGTGCGCAAGGGCTGGCGGTGCCGCACACCCACGGCGACCATGTCGACGTGGTCACGCAAACGGGCTTCCACTCCGGGCGCTGGCGGAGAACGGCTGGAACGTGCCGGAGGCGGCGCAGGCGAGCCGCGTGGCCACGGTGATTGCCTGCCCGATGCGGCGCACGGTGAACACGTGGGCGCTGGAGGCGGCCCAGGCCCCCGAGGCGCCGCGAATCGCCGCCAATCGCCGCGAACACCGGGACCATGCCGCACTGAACACCGGCGGCGCTCGGTGCGATGCGCGGCTCCGAACGTCCGTTTGCCCGTCCGGAGCCGCGTGCGGGACGACTCTGCTCAGTGGCGCGGCGTCACCGGCTCGACCGCGGCCCAGTACGGCTCGGCGCCGTAATATGCGTGCAGCGTGCTGCCCCAGCTCGCGTCGGCCATGGCGGGCCAGTTATCGCGGTCGAAGCCCGGCGCTTCCTTCACGCGCTCGGACGACACGTTGAGCAGGAAGCACTTGCGGCTCGTGTCGAGCATGAGCGCGCTCCAGGGAATGGCGAGCAGCTTGTCGCCGATGCCGAGAAAGCCGCCGCTCGACATCACCACGTAGGCTACGCGGCCGCTCTGCACGTCGAGCATGATTTCCTTGATCTTGCCGACTTCCTGGCCGTCCGAACTCAGCACGCGGTCGCTGTCGAGCGTGCTGGCGGCCATCACGTCGGGGCCCGGCCCCGCCGCGCTCACGCGGCCCTTGCCGACGATGCGCACGCCATTGCCGGTCGGCATGGGCGGAGGAATGAAGGTGGGCATGCTGGTCTCCAGTCAGGAAGGGAGCAACGATGAGTCCGGCCAGATTCCCGACGATTCCCGTGTCAGGCGGCAGGCGATGCCGCGGCGGTTCTGGCCGCCTGCTGTCGATACAGCAAACGGCGTACCGCGTCGCGCCCCTCGATTCGATGCGCCGGCGCGAGGCGTATCGGGGGCGTTTCTGCCTGTCTGGAGAGTGTGGAGACCCGCTTCGGAGACCCGCTTCGCGCCGCGCCGCAGATGCCTTATGAGTCCGGCGGCCTGGCCGCCTTTTGCGGGCCGTCGACGTCGTAGCGCTTCGCCTGCTCGAAGAACGCGCGCTCGGCGGCCTTGTTCATCACCAGAATGCTGATGCGCCGGTTCAGCGGGCTGTCCGCCGTGTCGTGGTCGAGCGGCAGGACGTCGGCGAGGCCGCGCACCTGGAGCAGTTTCTCCTCGCTCAGGTGGCCGGCCACCAGCGCGCGGCGCGCGGCGTTGGCGCGCTCGCTCGAAAGCTCCCAGTTCGAGTAGCCGGCGAGGCCGCCCGAGTAGGGCGCCGAGTCGGTATGCCCCGCGATCGACACGCCGCTGTCCACGTCGTTCAGCGCGCTGCCGATCTGCACGAGGATCTCGTAAGCGTAGTCCTCGAGCTTCGCGCTGCCGGTCGCGAACATGGGGCGCTTGAGCGAATCGACCAGCTCGATGCGCAGGCCTTCGTCGGTGATCGACATGTGGATCTGGTCGCGGTACGCGCGCAACTCCGGCTTGCGCTCGATGAGCGCCGAGAGCTTTTCCTTGAGCTGCGAGAGGCGCGACTTGGTCAAGGTATGCAGCGGACGCAGCGCGCGTGCGCGGATAGAGGCGCGCAACGTTGCGCGCGCACGCACTAACCAGGGAAGCGCCGCCGGGGGATTCTAGGCAGCGGCGGGATCGGGCATGGCCGCCACGGTTTCCTGTCTCATGTCTCGATGTCCGTGTGGCGTTAGATTCTGCACGTGCGCACCTGCGCCGCGAGGCGGCGCACGGCGTAGTGACGCGACGTGCCGGCAGGCGCATGAGCGCTGCGCGACGGCGCGCGACGCGCACGGGGTGCCGCGCTCATGCGCGCACTGGCGCCGCAGCCGGCGGCAATGCGCGCCGCAGTGGCGATGCGCGTGGTCAATCTCAGCCGCAGGGTTTGCGCGGGGGTTCTCATGGTGACACCGGAAGGGGTGGAGCTTTGCCCTTTTTACGGCGGTGAAAAAGCGTTGCTGAAGTCGCCAGACATGTTTTTTTTTGAGGGCTTGATCGAATTCGCAACACGTTAACCGTCCGGTTAAAAACGGCATGTATTTCGGATGGCGAAGTAATTCGACAGATGTGAAATTTCAGGCGGAAGATGCGCAACGCCCGTGTGGCCGGGCCACGCGAGCAGCACGGATATGACGGCCGCGGTGCTCGATGATTGCGCAACCACACGTATGTCGAACGTTCGTGCGTTTAAGCGGCGGTTTCCGCGTAGGGGAAATGCCTGGCGCGCAAGGCTGGCGCGGCACGCGTGGTGCGTGCATTCCCGCGCTTCAGTTTTTGCCTGATCCGGCCGTAAACCCACCTAAGGCGCGCCGGTACGGGAAGCGCCACGCAACCGTAGCCGTCCTGCCGGGCCCCCCACACGATGATCACTGCTCCGCTTCCTCTGGATGAGGACGTCCGCCTTCGGGCGTTGCGGCAACTCGACATACTCGACACCGATCCCGAAGAGGCGTTCGAGCGCATCTCGCGGCTCGCCGCGTTCGCGTTCGACATGCCGATCGTGCTGATCTCGCTCGTGGACGAAGACCGCCAGTGGTTCAAGTCGCACCACGGGCTGGCCGCGTGCGAAACGCCGCGCAGCGTGTCGTTCTGTGCCCACGCCGTGCTGAGCAAGCGCATGCTCGTGGTGGAAGACGCGCTCGACGACGAGCGCTTTCTCGACAATCCGCTCGTCACGGGCGCGCCGAACATCCGCTTCTATGCGGGTTCGCCGCTGTGCCTCGCCGACGGCCAGGTGGTCGGCACGCTGTGCCTGATCGACGAAAAGCCGCGTTCGTTCGATGCAGCCCAGGCCGCCGTACTCGCGGATTTCGCGCACCTCGTCGAACGCGAACTGGAATTGCGCCGGCAATTGAACCGCTCGCGTACGGCGCACGAGCGCGACCGCCGTTCGCTCGCCATCAGCGAGGCGCGCTTTCGGACCGTATTCCAGCAAACGCCGATCGGCAAGGCCGTGGTCGATCTCGACGGCCGCTTTCTCGACGTGAACCAGAAGTTCTCGGAGATCATCGGCTACGAGGAGAGCGAACTGCGCCGCCGCACGTTCGCCTCGGTCACGCACCCGGCCGACATCGCCGCCGATCTCGCGCAGGTGGCCGAACTGCTCGCGGGCCGCCAGGCCACGTATGCGATCGAAAAGCGCTATCTGCGGCCCGACGGCCAGGCCGTGTGGGTCAATCTCGCGGTGTCGCTCGTGCGCGATGTGTCGGGCGCGCCGCTGCATTTCATCGCGGCGGTGCAGGACATTACGAGCCGCAAGAAGAGCGAGGAGGCGCTGCGCAACTATCACGTCGAACTCGAAGAGCGCGTGCGCGAACGCACGGCGGAACTGCGACGCAGCCGCGACGCGCTACAGACCATCACCGACAACGTGCCGGCGCTGATCGCCGTGGTCGATCGCGATCTGAACTACCAGTTCAACAACGAGACGTTCAAGCGCGTGTTCGGCGCGGAGCCGGCGGCGCTGCGCGGGCGCAGCCTGAGCGAGACGCTGCGCCCCGAAGTGTTCGAGCAGTTGCAGCCGCTCTTCGCACGCGCGCTGGCCGGTGAGCGCGTGACTTGCGACGAGGTGCGCTATCGGGCCGACGCCGACCGCGTATGGTCGGCCACCTACATTCCGGCCAAGCGCGAAGGCAAGGTGACGGGCTTCTACGTGATGGCGCACGACGTGACCGAGCAGCGCCGCACCGAGCAGCGCCTGCGCGAGGGCGCGCTGATCGACCCGCTCACGGGGCTCGCGAACCGGCGCGCGCTGCAGGAGACGCTGTGCGAACTGCGCGCGAGCGGCGAGCCGTTCGCACTGTTCTTCATGGACATGGATGGCTTCAAGTCCATCAACGACCGCTACGGCCACGATGTGGGCGACGCCTTGCTCAGGGAGGTCGCGCGCAGGCTCGTGGCCACCGTGCGCACGGGCGACGTGGTGAGCCGCCTGGGCGGCGACGAATTCGTGGTGGCGAGCCGCGGCGTGAGCGACGCGCGCACCGGCGAGCGCATCGCGGCGGCCATGTGCCGTGAAGTGTCGAAGGCGTTCGTCGTCGCGGGCCGCGTGATCGAGACGAGCGCGAGCGTGGGCGTCGTGCTGACTGGCGTGACAGGCGCGGCCGGCGTGGTGGACGCAACGAGCGCGATGCTCTCGGTCGAAGCCGGGAACAGGGCGCTGGCCGACGATCCGCTGTGTCTCGCCGACGCGGCCATGTACGAAGCCAAGCGTGCGGGGCGCAATACGTGGCGGTTGGCGCCGGGCGCTGAAGCGATGGTGACGTCGTGAAGCTGCACGCTCCGTTTTCATGTGACTGATTCGATTGCCGCTGGCGTCTGGCGTCTGGCGGGTGCCAAGTGCCAAGTGCGGCGCTACTCTCCACGCGCTGCCGCGCCCCTTGTCTCGCCTGCGGGCGACCTGTCTTTCCGGCTTCCCCCTCCAAAATCCAGCAACGCGTTCGAGGCGCACAGTTTCGCGCCTCGTTGTGCTCGATCAAGCTAATTTTCCCCTCGCTATGCTCGAATAGGGTAAACCCAGGGCGCGATGAAAATAAATTTTCACTAAGATCCGCCCATGTAATTTCATTTACGGCTGTGCCGTCCCAACTCCCGCTTGCGCATGTCAACCCGATCGTCAACTCCCGACACGCCCGAAGCCGAGATCGTCGCGCGCATCACCGCCGCGATGCCCGTTCTCACACCGGGCCACCGGCGCATGGCCGAGTACGTGCTCGCGAACCTGTTCCACGCCGCGACCATGCGCATCGACGAACTCGCGGACGCGGTGGGCGCTTCGGTGGCCACGGCCAACCGCTTCGCTCGCTCGCTCGGCTTCGACGGCTATCCGCAGTTTCGCGAGGCGCTCGTGCGCGGCTTCGAGGCCACGCTCGCGCCGGTCGAGCGGCTGCGCAGCGCGCAGGAATCGCCGACCAGCGGCGCCGAGCTGTTTGGCGCCTCGCTGGAGCAGGCCGAGTCGAACCTGCGTTTGTCGCGCCAGTCGATCGACAGCGCAGCGGCGGCCGCCGCCGTGGACGCGATTCTCTCGGCTCGCCGCGTCTACGTGATCGGCTCGGGCACGAGTGCGTTTCTCGCCGGGCTCATGGAGAACGCGCTGCTGCCGTACCTGGACAACGTGCAGGCGCTCGCCTCGGTCGGCGGCGCCACGCATTCTGCGCGCAGGCTGCTCGGCGCGAACAAGGACGATCTGGTGATCGGCATCGCGTTTCCGCGCTACGTGGACGACACGATCAAGCTCTCGCGCCACGCCGCGAAGCTGGGCGCGCGCGTGCTCGCGCTCACCGACAGCATCGACTCGCCGCTCGCGCGCTTCGCCGATCTCACGCTGCTGATCCGCTCCGAGCGTCGCCTCGCGGCGAACTCGGAAGCCGCGGTGCTGGCCGTCATCGAAGCGCTGTGCGATGCCGTGGCGTTGCGCGCGAAGGATTCCGTCGTCGCCGCGGCGGCCATCACCGAATCGGTGCTGCCGTGGCTCAGTTCGACCTCGGCGCAGGCGCCTGCCGCGCCTGGCGCCCCGTCTTCCCCAACGAAAAAGAAGTCATGAAATCGAACGCAGTCATTGCCATTCACGGCGGCGCCGGCACGATCCTGCGCACTTCGATGGCGCCCGAAGTCGAAACCCGCTATCTCGACGCGCTGAGCGGCATTCTCGCGGCTGGCGAGCGCATCCTGGCCGTTGGCGGCAGCGCGCTCGACGCCGTCGAGGAAGCGGTGCGCCTGCTCGAAGACTGTCCGCTATTCAACGCGGGCCACGGCGCGGTCTTCACGTCCGCGGGCACGCATGAACTCGACGCCTCGATCATGGACGGCCGCACGCTCGAAGCGGGCGCCGTGTGCTGCGTGACGCGCGTGCGCAATCCGGTGCTGGCGGCGCGCCGCGTGCTCGAGAAGAGCGAGCACGTGCTCTTCACGGGCGAAGGCGCGGAAGCGTTTGCGGCGGCCCAGGGCCTCGAATTCGTCGATCCCGGCTATTTTCACACCGATGCGCGCTACCGCCAGTGGCAGCTCGCCCGCGGCGAAGCGCGCGCAGTGCTCGATCACGATGGCGCTACGCTCGAAGCCAGGGCGGCTGCAAACGCATCGGCAGACAGCCTGCCGCACGAGCCGATCGACCCGAACCGCAAATACGGCACGGTGGGCGCGGTGGCGCTCGACGCGCACGGCCACCTCGCCGCGGCGACATCGACGGGCGGCATCACGAACAAGCAAGTGGGCCGCGTGGGCGACGCGCCGCTGATCGGTGCGGGCTGCTATGCCGACGACGCCACCTGCGCGGTGTCCACCACAGGATCGGGCGAAATGTTCATGCGCATGGTCGCGGCCTACGACGTGGCGGCGCAAATGAAATATCGCGGTGCTTCGCTCTCCGAAGCAGCGACGAATGTCGTGATGGAGCAGTTGCCGCGCATCGACGGCCGCGGCGGCCTGATCGCCGTGGACGCACAGGGCAACGTCGTCCTGCCGTTCAACACCGAAGGCATGTATCGCGGCTACGCGCGCGTGGGCGAAGCGCCCGTTGCGTCGATCTACGCTTAAGAGGCGCATCGTTTTGCGCACCAAACGAAGGAATCCTCATCGTGCCGATGTCCTCGCACTCTCCTGATAGCGCGCCGGCCCGCGAACAGGCCGCGCTGCCGCCGAACCGCGTGCTTGAAGTCCGTAACCTTTCGGTGTCGTTCAGGCGCGGCGCGGGCGCGTTCGAAGCCGTGCGCAATCTGTCGTTCCACGTCGACCGGGGCGAGACGCTCGCCATCGTCGGCGAATCGGGCTCGGGTAAATCGGTCACGTCGCTTTCGCTGATACGGCTCGTCGAGCACGGCGGCGGCAGCATAACGGGCGGCCGCATCGACCTGCGCCGCCGCAACGGCAGCGTGCTCGATCTCACGCGTGCCAGTGCCTCGACCATGCGCTCGGTGCGCGGCGCGGACATCGCGATGATCTTCCAGGAGCCGATGACCTCGCTGAACCCGGTTTTCACGGTGGGCAACCAGATCAGCGAGGCGATCGCGCTGCATCAGCAGATGAACGCCGCGCAGGCGCGCGCCGAAACGCTGCGCCTGCTGGACCTCGTGCGCATTCCCGAGGCGCGCCGCGTGATGGACCGCTTCCCGCATCAGCTTTCGGGCGGCATGCGCCAGCGCGTGATGATTGCGATGGCGCTCTCGTGCAAGCCCGCGCTCCTGATCGCCGACGAACCGACCACGGCGCTCGACGTGACGATCCAGGCGCAGATCCTGCAGCTCATTCGCGGCCTGCAGGACGAGATGGATATGGGCGTGGTCTTCATCACGCACGACATGGGCGTGGTGGCCGAAGTGGCGGACCGCATCCTCGTGATGTATCGCGGGGAAAAGGTGGAAGAGGGCGCATCCGACGCGCTGTTCGCTGCGCCTTCGCATCGCTACACGCAAGCGTTGCTCGCCGCCGTGCCGAAGCTCGGCGCGATGCAGGGCACCGACTTGCCGGAGAAGTTTCCGCTGCTGTCGATGAGCGAAGCGGCGGGCCCGGTTGGGGCGTCGAATCCTCCGGAGAACGCGCCAGAAACGAACGCGCCGCCGGTCCTGCGCGTGCGCGACCTCGTCACGCGCTTCCCCGTGCGCAGCGGTCTGTTCGGCAGGGTCACGGGCCGCGTGCATGCGGTCGAAAAAGTCAGCTTCGATCTTCACGCCGGCGAAACGCTCGCGCTGGTGGGCGAGTCCGGTTGCGGAAAATCGACCACGGGCCGCTCGCTGCTGCGGCTCGTCGAGAGCCAGAGCGGCACGATCGAATTCGGCGGCCGGAATATCAGCACCCTCACGGGCCCCGCGCTGCGGACGTTGCGCCGCGATATCCAGTTCATTTTCCAGGACCCGTTCGCCTCGCTCAACCCGCGTCTCACGGTGGGCTTCTCGATCATGGAGCCGCTGCTCGTGCACGGCATCGCGAAGGGCGCCGAGGCGCAGGCGCGCGTGGAGTGGCTGCTCGATCGCGTGGGCTTGCCGAAGTCGGCGGCGGGCCGCTATCCGCACGAATTCTCAGGCGGCCAGCGTCAGCGCATCGCCATCGCGCGGGCGCTGTCGATGAACCCGAAAGTCGTGATCGCCGACGAATCGGTGTCGGCGCTCGACGTTTCCGTGCAGGCGCAGATCGTCAACCTGATGCTCGACCTGCAGCAGGAGCTGGGCGTGGCGTATCTCTTCATCTCGCACGATATGGCCGTGGTGGAGCGCGTGAGCCATCGCGTCGCGGTGATGTATCTGGGGCAGATCGTCGAGATCGGCCCGCGCCGCGCCGTGTTCGAGAACCCGCAGCACGCCTATACGAAGAAGCTCATGGGCGCGGTGCCGATCGCCGATCCGGCGCGCCGCCACGCGAAGCGCGTGCTCGCCGCCGACGAACTGCCAAGCCCGATTCGCGCAACCGGCGACGAGCCGCAGGTCCTGCCGCTCGTGGCGGTCGGCCCCGGTCACTTCGTTGCGAAGCATCGGGTGGGCGGCGCTTACTGAGCGCGCCGCCATGCCACGCAATCGTTCGCTGTCCAGCTGGAATATTTCGCCGAGTCGTCAAGATTCATTGCTATGGAGACCTGATTGATGAAAGAAGTCAAAACATGGATGAAGGGCAGCGCGCTCGCACTCGCGCTGATCGCGGGCGCGCCTGCCGCACAAGCCGCCGGACAGCGCGCGGTGATGGCCGTCGATTCGACCTTCTCGACGCTCGACCCGTACGACGCCAACGACACGCTCTCGCAGGCGGTGTCGAAGTCGTTCTATCAGGGCCTGTTCGGTTTCGACAAGGACCTCAAGCTCACCAACGTGCTCGCCACGAGCTATGAAGTGAGCGGCGACGGCCTCGTCTATACCTTCAAGCTGCGCGAGGGCGTGAAGTTCCAGGACGGCACCGACTTCAACGCGGCGGCGGTGAAGGCGAACTTCGACCGCGTGACGGACCCGGCGAATCACCTGAAGCGCTACAACATGTTCCGCCGCATCGCGAAGACCGAAGTGGTCGATCCGTACACGGTGAAGGTCACGCTCAATGCGCCGTTCTCGGCGTTCGTGAACGTGCTTGCGCACCCCTCGGCGGTGATGATCTCGCCTGCGGCCATGAAGAAGTGGGGCAAGGACATCGGCCTGCATCCGGTGGGCACTGGCCCGTTCGCATTCGTGAAGTGGGACCCGGCCGGCGACCTCGTCGTGCACAAGTTCGACGGCTACTGGAAGAAGGGCTACCCGAAGATCGACGAGATCGACTGGAAGCCGGTGGCCGACAACAACACGCGCGCGGCGCTCATGCGTACCGGCGAAGCGGACTTCGCCTTCCGCATTCCGTTCGAGCAGGCGAGCGCGTTCCAGTCGAACCCGAAGGTGGACCTGATCGCCACGCCCTCGATCATCCAGCGCTACATCAGCCTGAACACCGCGAAGAAGCCGTTCGACAACCCGCTCGTGCGCCAGGCGCTGAACTACGCGATCAACAAGGACGCGCTGGCCAAGGTGGCGTTCGGCGGCTATGCGCTGCCTTCGGACGGCGTGCTGCCGCAAGGCGTGGACTACTCGGTCAAGCTCGGCCCCTGGCCGTACGATCCGGCCAGGGCGCGCGAACTGCTCAAGCAGGCCGGCTACCCGAACGGTTTCGAAACGACGCTGTGGTCGGCGTATAACAACTCGACCGCGCAAAAGGCCATTCAGTTCGTGCAGCAGCAACTCGCGCAGGTGGGCGTGAAGGCCAACGTCGAAGCGCTCGAAACGGGCACCGCGGTCGCGCGTGTGGAAAGCGCGCAGGACCCGGCAACGGCGGGCGTGCGCATGTATTACATCGGCTGGTCGTCGTCCACGGGCGAGGCGGACTGGGGCATCTCGCCGCTGCTCGCTTCGGCATCGTGGCCGCCCAGGCTCATGAACACGGCGTACTACAAGAACACGGCGGTCGATGAGGACCTCGCGAAGGCGCTCGAAACGACGGACCGCGCGCAAAAGACGGCGCTCTACGCCGATGCGCAAAAGCGTATCTGGGCCGACGCCCCGTGGGTGTTCCTCGTGAAGGAGAAGGTCGTGTACGCCCGCAGCAAGCGCCTGGCCGGCGCGTATGTGGCGCCCGACGGCTCGTTCAACTTCGACGAGATCTCGATTCGCTAATGCGTTGCGCGCCGCGCCGGAACCGATGGGTCCGGCGCGGCGCGCACGCCCCGATGCAGTAACGCGCTCATGCTGAATTTCATTGTCAAACGCTCGCTGGGTCTGCTGCCGACGCTCCTGATCGTCGCGGTTCTGGTGTTCCTGTTCGTGCACCTGCTGCCGGGCGACCCGGCGCGCCTCGCGGCCGGTCCCGAAGCGGACGACGCCACGGTCGCGCTCGTGCGCGCCGACCTCGGCCTCGACCGGCCGCTGCCGCAGCAGTTCCTCCACTTCTTCGTGCGCATCGCTCACGGCGACTTCGGTGTCTCCATGCGCAGCAAGCGCCCGGTCGTCACCGAAATCGGCGAGCGCTTCATGCCCACGCTGCTGCTCACGCTCACCAGCATGGTCTGGGCGGTGGTGTTCGGCATGGCGATCGGCATCGTCTCGGCCGTGTGGCGCAATCGCTGGCCCGATCGCATCGGCATGGCGCTCGCGGTGTCGGGTATTTCGTTTCCGGCGTTTGCGCTCGGCATGGCGCTCATGGAGCTGTTCTCGGTGCACCTGGGCTGGCTGCCCGTGGTGAGCGACGGTTCGTGGCGCAGCTACGTGCTGCCGTCGGTCACGCTCGGCGCGGCCGTGGCGGCGGTGATGGCGCGCTTCACGCGGGCCTCCTTCGTCGAGGTGCTTAACGAGGACTTCGTGCGCACGGCGCGCGCGAAGGGCGTGGCCGAGCAATGGGTGGTGATCAAGCATTGCCTGCGCAACGCGATGATTCCCGTCGTCACGATGATGGGCCTGCAGTTCGGCTTCCTGCTGGGCGGCTCGATTGTCGTGGAGGTGGTGTTCAACTGGCCGGGCCTCGGGCGGCTGCTCGTCGATTCGGTGGCGATGCGCGATTACCCCGTGATTCAGGCCGAAGTGCTGTTGTTCTCGCTCGAGTTCATCGTCATCAATCTGATCGTGGACGTGCTGTACGCGGTCATCAATCCGACCATTCGATTCAGGTGAGCCCGCCATGAGCACGACCCTAAACGAAGCCGTACGCGCGGAGGACGAAGCGATCCGCACGCCGTGGCGCGAATTCTGGCGCAAGTTCCGCAAGCAGCATGTCGCGCTCGGCGCGGGCGCATTCGTGCTGCTGCTGGTGGTGATCGCGGTGTTCGCGCCGCACCTCGTGCCTTACGATCCGGAAAATTACTTCGACTACGACTCGCTCAACGCGGGTCCTTCGGCGGCCCACTGGTTCGGCGTGGACGCGCTGGGCCGCGATATCTTCAGCCGCATTCTCGCGGGCACGCGCATCTCGCTCGCGGCGGGCTTTCTTTCGGTGGCGCTGGGCGCCGTGGTCGGCACGTTCTTCGGCTTGCTCGCGGGCTACTACGAAGGCTGGTGGGACCGCATCACCATGCGGGTGGCCGACGTGCTGTTCGCATTCCCAGGCATTCTGCTCGCCATCGGCGTGGTGGCGATCCTCGGCAACGGCATGATCAACGTGGTCTGTGCGGTGGCGGTGTTCAGCATTCCGGCGTTCGCGCGGCTCGTGCGCGGCAACACGCTCATGCTCAAGCACCTCACGTATGTCGAGGCGGCTCGCAGCATTGGCGCGTCGGACTGGACGATCGTCATGCGCCATATTCTGCCGGGCACCGTGTCGTCCGTGATCGTGTATCTGACCATGCGGATCGGCACGTCGATCATCACGGCGGCGAGCCTGTCGTTCATCGGCCTGGGCGCGCAGCCGCCCACGCCGGAGTGGGGCGCCATGCTCAACGAGGCGCGCGCCGATATGGTGACCGCGCCGCATATCGCGCTGTTCCCGAGCCTCGCCATCTTCCTCACCGTGCTCGCGTTCAATCTGCTCGGCGACGGTTTGCGCGATGCACTCGACCCGAAGCTGGACCGCGCATGAGCGGCTATCGTGGGGATACCGCGCCGCATGTCGGCACACTGGCGAGCGGCGCAACGGGCACGATTGCCGACGTCAGCGGCGTGCGTGTCGGCCATTGCACGCTCGATGCGGGCGAGGTGCAAACCGGCGTGACCGTGCTGCTGCCGCATGGCGGCGACCTCTTTCGCGAGAAGGTGCCGGCGGGCGCCTGTGTGATCAACGGATTCGGCAAGAGCATCGGGCTCATGCAGCTCGAAGAGCTGGGCGTCCTCGAAACGCCGGTCGCGCTGAGCAACACGTTCGCGGTGGGCGCGCTCGCCCAGGCGCAGATTCGCGCAGCGGTCGCGGCGAATCCGCAAATCGGGTGCGGCTTGCCGACCGTCAATCCGGTCGTGTTCGAGTGCAACGACGGGTATCTGAACGATATCCAGGCGCTGGCGGTTCATGAAGAACACTATGTTGCGGCCTGCGCCGCTGCGTATGCCGACTTCGCGCGTGGCAGCGCAGGCGCGGGGCGCGGCATGTCGAGCTTCGACCTGAAGGGTGGCATCGGCACGGCGTCACGCGTAGTGCAGGCGGCGGCCCTGCAGTACACCGTGGGCGCGCTCGTGCTGGCGAACTTTGGCCGCCTGCCGATGCTCACGATCGGCGGCGTGCCCGTGGGGCGCGAGCTGGCGGCGCGCGCGGCGCCCAATCGCGCGACGCAGGAGCCCGAGAAGGGCTCGATCATCATGCTGATCGCCACGGACGCGCCGCTCGACGCGCGGCACCTTCGGCGCGTTGCGATGCGCGCGGCGGCGGGTCTCGCGCGCACGGGGTCCGTCTATGGGCACGGCAGCGGCGATATCGCCATGGCGTTCAGCACCGCATACACGTTGGCGCACGACGCGCCGACCCACGCGTTGCCGCCCCTGCTCGCCGACTCGCAGCTCGATCCGCTGTTTCAGGCGAGCGCCGATTGCGTCGAGCAGGCGATTCTCGACGCCTTGTGGAGCGCGAGCACCGTGCACGGCCGCGATGGCCACGTGCGTCTCGCGCTGCGCGACGCGGCGCCCGATCTCGCCGATCTGCTTGCAGGCGGAGCGCAAGCATGAAGGTCCTCATTTCGGTCGATATCGAAGGCATCGGCGGCGTCTTCAACGTTCAGCAAACGCGCGCAGGAAACGCCGAGTACGAGCAGGCGCGCCGCTGGATGACGCTCGAAGCGAACGCGGCCGTGGAAGGCGCGTTTTCGGGCGGGGCGAGCGAGGTGTGGGTCAATGACTCGCATGGCGGCTTCAACAACCTGCTGCTCGACGAGATCGACGCGCGCGCCCGCGTGATACTCGGCAAGCCGCGCATGCTCGGCATGATGGCAGGCCTCGAGCACCGGCCCGCGCTCGTGTTCATGATCGGCTATCACGCCATGGCGCAAAGCCGCGGCATGCTCGCGCACACCATCAACAGCTTTGCGTTCGCGCGCGTGCTCGTCGATGGCGTGGCGACGGGCGAGGCGGGGCTGTATGGTGCGCTCGCGCAGGAATACGGCGCACGCGTGGCGCTGCTCAGCGGTGACGATGTGTTCGAAGGCGAAACGCGGCCCGCTTTTCCCGATGCGAAGTTCGTGGTGGTGAAGCGCGCCGGCGGCCACGCGAGCGGCGACCTGCTGACGCCCGCCGCGAGCCGCGAACGGCTTCGCGACGCGGCGCGCGAAGCCGCCGGGCAGGTCGCGCGCGACGGCGAATGGTGGGACCGCGCGTGTGCGGCGCCGCGTATGCGCACATGCGAGCTGCATACGCAGACCAATGCGCTGGCCGATCTCTTTGCACAGTGGCCCGGCGTCGAGCGCACGGCGGGCTGCGTGATCCGGTTCGCGGCGCCAACCGCCGAGGCCCTTGTGCGCACGCTCAATAGCCTGTCGGCGATGTCGGCGGTGCTGCGATGAGGCGCTCGCTATTCTCTGTATTGTGCAACTAACTGTCAGTCCCGCGACACGCCACACGACGGATTGGCGGCTTCGCCGCCAATCCGCGAAAAAGCCTGTCGCTCACCCCGTGAGGTCTTCCTCGAGCCGGTCGAACACCCGTTGCGTCGCGCCACGCGCGTGCAGCGCGAACAGCAGCAGCGAACGACCCGTCACCTGGTAGATATCACCCGCCTCGAATTCGGGCAGTTCGTCGCGCACGGGCATGTTCGTGTCGATGAGGCAGCTCCACTGATCGTTGCCCGGTACGGAGGGCAGCGTGAATTCCACCACGTCGTGATAGGCGTTGAACACGATGAGCATGGTCGCATCCGAGGCGAGGCGCATGATGCCGCTCGTTTGCGATCGTCCATCGATGAGCACGCCGAAACAACGCATCGCCGAATCGTCCCACTGCTCCTGAGCGAGCGGTACGCCGGCGGGCGAGAGCCATTCGACGTCGGTGACGTCGAGCGTGGCGTTGTGCTCGCCGATGAGAAACCGGTTGCGTCGCAGCACCGGCAGCGCATGGCGCAGCGCGGTGAGCTTGCGCACGAAGTCGGCGAGCGCGCGGCCCGAGTCGTCGATGCCCTCCCAGTCTACCCAGCTCACGTCATTGTCCTGGCAATACGCGTTGTTGTTGCCGCGCTGCGTGCGGCCGAATTCGTCGCCTGCGAGCAGCATCGGCGTGCCCTGCGAGAGCAGCAGCGTGGCGAGGAAGTTGCGCTTCTGGCGCTCGCGCAGCGCGCGGATCTCGGGGTCGTCGGTCGGGCCTTCCGCGCCGCAGTTCCACGACAGATTGTCGCCGTGGCCGTCGCGGTTGTCTTCGCCGTTGGCTTCGTTGTGACGCTCGTTGTACGAAACGAGATCGTTCAGCGTGAAGCCGTCGTGCGCGGTGACGAAGTTCACGCTCGACCATGGTCGCCGCCCGCGCCGGTTGAAGCTGTCGCCCGAAGCGCACAGGCGTGTGGCGAGCTCGGGCGCCTTGCCCTCGTCGCCTTTCCACCAGGCGCGCGCGGTGTCGCGAAAGCGGTCATTCCATTCCATCCACCCGGGCGGGAAGCCGCCCACCTGGTAGCCGCCCGGCCCGCAGTCCCACGGCTCGGCAATCAGCTTGACGCTCGCGAGAATCGGGTCCTGGCGGCAGCTGTCGAGAAAGCCGCCGCCTTCGTCGAAGCCATAGGGCTCGCGCCCGAGGATCGTCGCGAGGTCGAAGCGAAAACCGTCCACGCCCATTTCGAGCACCCAGTAGCGCAAGCTGTCCGTGACCATCTGCAGCACGCGCGGGTGCGAGAGGTTGAGCGTATTGCCCGTGCCGGTGTCGTTGATGTAGTAGCGCCGATCTTCGGGTAGCCGGTAGTACGAAGCATTGTCGATGCCTCGAAACGAGAGCGTCGGACCGAGTTCGCTGCCTTCCGCGGTGTGGTTGTACACCACGTCGAGTATCACTTCGAGACCCGCCTGGTGCAGGCGGTCCACCATGTTCTTGAACTCGTCGATCGAGCCGTGCGCGCCCACCGAGTAGCGCGGGTCCGGTGCGAAAAAGCCGATGGTGTTGTAGCCCCAGTAGTTCGTGAGACCGCGTTCGAGCAGGTGCGAGTCGTTCACGAAGGTGTGGATGGGCAGCAGCTCCACGGATGTCACGCCAAGCCCCCGGATATATTCGAGCACCGGCGTTTGCGCGAGCCCCGCGAAGGTGCCGCGCTCTTCGTGCGGCACGTCGGGATGGCGGATCGTGAAGCCGCGTACGTGCGTTTCGTAGATGATCGTGCGCTCGCGCGGCACACGCTCGCGCATCGGGTGGTGCCAAGTGAAGCCCTGATCGACCACGCGGCAGCGCGGCACATAGCGCGCGCTGTCTCGCGTGTCGAACGAAAGATCGCCGTCGCGGCTGCCGATCGTGTAGCCGAACACTGCGGGATGCCAGCGCAGCGCGCCCACATGCGCCTTCGCATAGGGGTCGAGCAGCAGCTTGTTCGGATTGAAGCGATGGCCCGCCTGCGGCTCGTACGGTCCATGCACGCGATACCCATAGATGGCGCCCGGTTCGAGTTCGGGCAGATAGACGTGCCACACCTCGTCGGTGTATTCGGGCAACTCGATGCGTTCGAGTTCGCGCAGGCCGCTCTTGTCGAACAGACACAACTCGACCTTGGTCGCATTTGCGGAGAAGAGCGCGAAGTTCACGCCGCGGCCGTTCCAGGTGGCGCCGAGTGGGAACGGCTGGCCTTCTACGATGCGGGTAGCGGTTTTTTTCTTCATGGGCTCGTCGGTTGGGGGCGCGAGGGCGCGCGCCGCCAACACCGTTGCGCGCGAGGGCAGGGGCTTCAATCAAGCAAGGTTTGGGCCTAAGAGGCCCGGCGCAGGGGGAGACGAGGGGAGAGGGGCCGGATGCGCGGGGCACCGCGGTGGTGCGCGCTGCAAGCGTGTAGCTTTGGCGCAGCGCGTGCACAGATTTACCGATTCTTTTGATGACTTCGCGTGCAGCGCCTACTTCACGGTTTGCACGACTTCGAAGCCTTCGAACTCGGGATGGCTCAAATAGACTGGACGGTTTGCACCGCCCGCGTTGCCCGCGTTTCGATGTGCCGCGCGAAAGGCGTCGGAGCGCGTCCAGTCTTCGAAGTGCGCGTGGCTCGCCCAGATCGTGTGGCTCGCATAGAGCACGTGGTCTTCGCGCTGCGGGCCTTTGAGCAGATGAAATTCGATGAAGCCGGGCACTTGCTTCAAGTGCGTGTCGCGCGTGGCCCAGACTTCCTCGAATGCGGCCTCGGAGCCTGGCGCGACCTTGAAGCGGTTCATGGCGATATACATGCGGCGTTCCTCTTCGCGTACGGAAAATCGATTTGCAAGGCGGCGGATGACTGTGCCCGCCGCTGCTTCGAGTTCCGATTATAAGAGGCCGTGATAGCGCCCGCGTCGCGGCGGGCCGCCGGCCTCAGGCCACGCGGAACACCTGTACGGTGCCGGCAAGCTTCGTGGATTGCGTGTCGAGCGCCTGGGCCGCGGCGGTCACCTGCTCGCCGGGCGCCGCGTTTTGCTGCGTGACTTCGTCCATCTGCGTGACGGCGGTGTCGACCTGTTCGATGCCGCTTTGCTGCTGCTCCGAGGCGGAGGCGATCTCGTTCATGATGGCGGTCACGCGCTGCACCGATGTGCGCAACTCGGCCATGCGCGCGCACGGCCTGGCTCAGATTGCCGGAGGAGATTTCATCGAGGCTCTTGAGCGCGTAGTTGAGCGGCTCCATGATCGCGCGGCGCAGCGTCACCCAGCCGAGGCCCGCGCCGAGCAGGCCGAGCGCGACCATGGCGGCGCTCACGCCCGAGAACAGATGGAAATTTGCTTCGGCCTCCTCATATCGCATCTTCGCGTTGTTGTAGAGGTACTTCTTGACCTCAGGGCGATGGAGAGGCTTTTGAGTCGGAGCGAGCAAATAGCGCGCAAGTTCGTGCGTTTTCGCAGCGTAATCGGCAACGTTTGCGAAAACGCCGCGCGCGCATGGCGGTTGTGAGCTGAAAGCCATCCGTCAAAATTCCCTTCCCAAATAGTAATGTTATAACGTAACATTCGCGTCGAGCTGCAGCCACAACAACTGCGCGGCGTGCGTCCACCCTGGGCCCCGGACGTCCGCCGCGCATCACTCCAACGACGCAAACAAGAAACCATCGTGGCGACCATTCCTTTTACGTCCTTGTCCGCGCTGCTGGCGGGGCTGCGCTTCGCGCGCGTCCTGCCGCTCGCTCCCTTGCCGCTCGCGCTCTGCGGTGCGCTGGCTCATGCCCAATCGCCGGCGACGAACGATGCCAATGCGGTGGCTGGCGACACCCAGCAGGGCGTCGCGACGCTCGCGCCGGTGTTCGTCACCGCGAACCCGCTCGGCAGCATCGCGCTCACGGCGCCTTCCACGGCGCTCTACGGTGACGCGCTCGTCCTGCGCCGCGCCAACTCGCTCGGCGAAACGCTCAACGGGCTACCGGGCGTTTCCACGACGACCTACGGTCCGATGGTCGGGCGTCCGATCATTCGCGGCATGGACGGCGACCGCATCCGACTGCTGCAGAACGGCGTGGCCGCGTTCGACGCTTCGTCGCTGTCGTACGACCACGCGGTGCCGCAGGACCCGCTCTCGATCGAGCGCGTCGAGATCGTGCGCGGGCCGGCCGCGCTGCTGTACGGCGGCAATGCGATCGGCGGCGTCGTGAACACGATCGACAACCGCATTCCGCGCGAGCCGGTTTCGGGCGTCACCGGCGCGGTGGACGCGAGCTACGGCGGCGCGAACGACGCGCGCGCCGGCGCGGCGCAGGTGGAAGGCGGCAACGGCGGCTTCGCCTTCCACGTGGACGCCTTCGCCCGCGACACGAGCAACCAGCGCATTCCCGGATACGCGCACTCGGCGCAGCAACGCGCGCTGGACGGTCCCGATGCTGCCCAGCCCTACGGCAGCATCCCGAACAGCGACGGCCGCTGGCACGGCGGCGCGGTCGGCTCCTCGTACACCTGGGCCGACGGCTACGCGGGCATCTCCTACAACAGCTTCGACGCGAACTACGGCTCCGTGGCCGAAGACGATGTGCGGTTGCGCATGCATCAGGACCATGTGGCGCTCGCTTCCGAGGTGCGCAACCTGCAGGGGCCGATCAGCCAGCTCAAGTTCGATTTCGGTTATACGGACTACGAACATCGCGAGATCGACAACGGCGAAACAAGCACGACGTTCCGCAATCACGGCTACGAAGCGCGCCTGGAAGCGCGCCACGCGACACTCGGACCGCTGCAGGGCGCGTTCGGTGTGCAGGTGAGCCAGAACACCTTCTCGGCGCTGGGCGACGAGGCGCTCGTGCCGACCACGCAAACCACCAATGTCGCGTTGTTCGGACTGGAAGAATGGAATGTGACGCCCGCGCTCAAGCTGAGTCTGGGCGCGCGCATCGAGCATGTGAAGCTCGATCCGGTGGCGGGCGAAGACGGCACGAAGTTCGCGGGCGTGTTGGCGCGCGACTTCAACGCGGGCAGCCTCTCGGCGGGCGCGCTCTACAAGCTCACACCAGTATGGTCGATGGTCGGCAACGTGGCGTACACCGAGCGCGCGCCGACCTTCTACGAGCTCTACGCAAACGGCCCCCACGACGCGACCGGCCAGTATCTGATCGGCAACCCCGACGCGCAGAAGGAAAAGGCTGTATCCACGGATCTTTCGCTGCGCTACGCGAGCGGCCCGAACAAGGCGAGCGCGGGCGTGTTCTACAGCCGTTTTCGCAATTACCTCACCGAGTACAACACGGGCCGCCTCGTGGACGACGACGACACGCCCGTGCCCGCCGGCACCGCGGATGCGCTCAACGAGGCCGTCTATCGCGGCGTGCCCGCGGAATTCTATGGGGTGGAACTGGAAGGGCGCTGGCGCGTGCTGGAGCGCGGCGCGCATCGGCTCGATATCGGCTTGGCCGCCGACTACACGCACGCGCGCAACGTGGACACGGGTGCGCCGCTGCCGCGCATTGCGCCGCTGCGCGCGACGCTCAACGCCGACTACGGCTACGGCCCGTTCGGCGCGCACGCCGAACTGGTGCGCGCATGGGCACAACACCGCGTGCCAGAAGACGATCTGCCGACCGCCGGCTACACCACGCTCGCGCTGGCGCTCACCTACAAATTCCATGTGGGCGCAGCGAACTGGCTCGCATATGTGCGCGGCGACAATCTCACGAATCAGGACGTGCGCTATGCCAGCTCCGTGGTGCGCGACATCGCGCCCGAGGGCGGGCGCAGTGTCATGGTCGGATTGCGCACCACGTTCTAGCGCGTCCTGCGGCTCACACGGCGGCAGCCGCCGGCCGCATCGCCGCGCTCGGCGGCTGCCCGGTCTGCTGCCGCGAGCGGCCCGAGCTCAGATAGTCGGCGATCGAATCCTGCGTGATCTCGCCCACGTAGGCGCCCTCGGCGTCGAGCACCGGCATCCACGAGGCGCGGAACTGGTACATCTTCGAGAGCACGATGCGCAGGTTGTCGTCGACCGACACGATGGCGGGGAAGGGCGTGATGCGATCGCCGCACACGCCTTCGGCCCCGCGCGCGGCGCGGCGCGCCACGAAGCCGAGCGCGTGCTGCGCGTCGTCGAGCACGGTGAGGTAGCGCGAGTCGCTTTCGTCCATCGCGGCGAACGCGTGCGAAAGCGGCGTTTCGGCACGCGCCGTTTCGGGCTGCGTAGCGGCGTCGCCCGCCTTCACGAGCAACAGGCGCTTGAGGGTGCTGTCCTGGCCCACGAACTGCGCGACGAAGTCGTCATGCGGGCGCGCGAGCAGCGTATCGGGATGGTCGTACTGCACGAGCTTGCCGCGCCGGAACACCGCGATGCGGTCGCCCAGCTTGATCGCCTCGTCGATATCGTGGCTGACCATGATGACGGTCTTCTTCAGTTGCCGCTGCATCTGGAAGAACTCGTTCTGGATGGCCTCGCGATTGATCGGATCGACCGCGCCGAACGGCTCGTCCATGAGCAGCACGGGCGGGTCGGCGGCCAGCGCGCGAATCACGCCGATACGTTGCTGCTGGCCGCCCGAAAGCTCGCGCGGATAGCGCTTCAAATACAGCTTCGGGTCGAGCGCGACCATCGACATCAGTTCCGCCGCGCGCTCGGCGCAACGCTTCTTGTCCCAGCCGAGCAGGCGCGGCACGACCGTGATGTTCTCCGCGATCGTCATGTTCGGAAACAGGCCGATCTGCTGGATCACATAGCCGATGCGGCGGCGCAGGTCCACTTCGTTCAGGCCCGTGGTGTCCTCGCCGTTGATGAGCACGCGGCCCGAGGTCGGCTCGATCAGCCGGTTGATCATCTTGAGCGTGGTGGTCTTGCCGCAGCCCGAGGGGCCGAGGAACACGCAGATCTCGCCTTCGGCCACCGAAAGGCTCACCGAATCGACGGCGCGTACGGCCTGGCCGCCTTTCTGCGTGAAGGTCTTCGTCAGTTGGTCGAGTTCGATCATGTCTTCTGTACTCCTTTCGGTGTCAATGCGCGCTGCAGCATCTGCAACAACAGGTCGGCGACGATCGCGAGCACGCTCACGAGCACGGCGCCCACGAGCAGCTTCATCATGCTGCTCTGGCCAATGGCGCGAATGATCAGCGTGCCGAGGCCGCCCGCGCCGATCACGGCGGCAATGGTCATCACGCCGATGTTCATCACGACCGCCGTGCGCACGCCCGCGAGAATCACGGGCACGGCCAGCGGCAAATCGACGAGAAGCAGCCGCTGCCACGACGTCATGCCGATGCCGGTGCCGGCCTCCTTGATGCCCGCATCGACGTTGCGCAGCGCGAGGTAGGTGTTGCGCATGATGGGCAGCAGCGAGTAGAGGAACACCGCCGTGATGGCGGGCAGCGCGCCGATGCCCTGGCCGAAGCGCGAGAACACCGGAATCATCAGGCCGAACAGCGCGATGGAGGGCAGCGTGAGGATGATGGTCGCCAGTCCCAGCAGCGGCGCCGCGAGCCAGTCGTGGCGGCTGATGAGCACGCCGAGCGGCACGCCCGCGATGATCGCGCAGCCCACGGCGATGCCCACGAGGTAGAGATGCTGGAGCGTGAGCTGCAGCAGCTCGGGCCAGCTCGAAGCGAGATAGTCGAATACGTTCATATGGCCTGGCCTCCTTCAGGGGAGCGAATGCGTGCGCAGGAACTCCGCCGCCACCTGCTGGGCGGGCTTGCCGTCCAGATCGACGGCCTTGTTCATGTCTTGCATCACGTCGTTATTGAGGGCGGCGGACAGCGCGTTGAGCTGCGCGGCCAGTTTGGGATTGCGCTCGAGCACTTCCTTGCGCACCACGGGCGTGGCGTTGTACGGCGGGAAGAAGTGCTTGTCGTCTTCGAGCGGCACGATGCCGAAGCCCTTTACGCGGCCATCGGTCGTGTAGACGAGGCCGATCTTCAGCTGGTTGCTATGCAGCGCCGTGTAGACGAGACCGGGGTCCATCTGCTTCATCTGCGAGCGGTGAAAGCTCATGCTGTAGGTGGCGAGCAGTGGCTTGAGACCGTCCGGACGATTCGCGAACTCGGCGTCCATGCCGAACACGTAACGCTTCGCGTCGGGGTCCGTCTTCAACCTTTGCGCAAGCTGCGAGACAGTGGTGATGCCGGTTTCCTCGGCGAACTTGCTCGGCAGACCGATTGCATACGTGTCGTTGAGTGGCGAGGCGTTGAGCCAGACTAGACCGCGCGGCGCATCGAGCGCCTTCACGCGCTCGTACATCGCTTCGGGCGAAAGCTTGTCCGTCAGTTTGTCGTAGACGAGCGCCGCCGTGCCCGTGTAGTCCCATACGAGGTCGAACTGGCCGTTCTCCAGCGCGCTGCGCATGAGCGTACTGCCGAGGCCGGAGCGCACCTCCACGGTATAGCCGCGCGCGCGCAGGTATTGCGCCGTGACCTCGGCGAGCACGTATTGCTCGGTGAAGTTCTTCGCGCCGAGTACGAGCTTGGGCTGCGCGAACGCAGGCGTGGCGGCGGCAACGAGCGCCGTGCCGATCACGCAGGCCCGAACGAAGCGGCGCAGGGATTTGAAGGGTGACGCGAACATCATGCGAGCCCTCCGTGACGCGAGAGCCACTGCTGGCTGCCGGCGGCGACCACGCCGTCGAGTACGAGCGCGAGCGCGGCCGTGAACGCGGCGCCGAGCAGCAGCAAGGGCTGATCGTTCAGATAGATGCCGGGGAAAATGAGCGAGCCGAGGCTGTCCGCGCCGATCAGATAAGCGAGCGGCGCCGTGCCCACGTTGATGGCGAGTGCGGTGCGCACGCCGCCCACGATGATGGGCAGCGCACCCGGCAATTCCACGCGCGTGAGCGATTGCCAGCCCGTCATACCGATGCCGCGCGCGGCTTCGCGCAGCGCGCCGGGGACGTTCTTCACGCCCTCATACGTATTGCGCGTGATGGGCAGCAGCGACGCGAGAAACAGCGCGACGATCGCGGGAATGTCGCCGATGCCGAACACGCCGAGTGCAATGGCGAGCACCGCGAGCGACGGAATCGTGTTGCCCACGTTGAAGATCTGCATGAAGCGTTCGGCCTGGCGCGCGAAGCGCGGCCGGCTGAGCAGCACGCCGGCGGGCACGCCGACCACGATGGCGAGCGCCATCGAATAGCCGACGAGCAGCAGGTGCCGCCCGGTGTAGTAAGCGAGGTCGCCTGCGTGGCTTTGCCACGTATCGGCGCCGATGGCGCGCGAGAGGGCCCACGCGATGAGGGCAAGGACGATCAGGCTGCCCGCGAGCAGGGCAGAGCGTCGAGTCATGAAGGTACGCCTCCTTGTTTTTTTGCCGCGCGGCGCAACGCTGCGCAGCGGGGACGCCCATGAGGATGCTCAAGGCGCCGCGAAGGAAGTTCGTGATCCCGGCATGGCCGCGATTGGAACCGACGAAAACAACGGACAAAAAAGCGGGCAAAAACGCGGGCAAAAACCAGTCCGCCCGCGCACGATGGCGACGTGGCCGCAGTGGTATGAACGCGCTTTTATGGCGTTCTTCTGGTTATCATGTTCAACTCAACGGCACCGAGCAGATCGATGCGCGCTGGAGCAGGAAACCGCCTGATGACGGCTTGGATGCGGCGGCGTTGAACCGCTACGCGAGGGCCGGAGGCCCATTTGAATGGCGCTTGCAACACAGCGGCCCTTTAGCGTGGACCGGGTATCTCAATGCGCACGAGAACGACTTCGTTGTGATCGAAACGAGATGAGTATAGATCATTCGATTAGGTGCGTCTACCTTGGGGAACGATCGCGAGTTGACGTATAACAGGTTGGGTTGCATTCGGCATGTCATTTCGGGAAATTAATCAGTTATCCGGATAAAAATATTTCGGTAGCATTTCCCGTTTCTTAAAAGTGACAGAAAGTGACGTACAGGTACGCGTTTTCTGCATCGTGGGCTTTAGCAAGCGGCGTTCCCGGTACTGCATCGAGGCACTGCGGCAGAATGTTCCGCTCTTTGTGCGATCTTAAGTTTCGTTTAAGAAAGGCCATTTAATTTGAAGCGCTTCGCATCATCGATGCTCGCCGGTTCAACGATGCGGCCATCGATCTCACTTCCGATTTCACCTCGAGAAGCGCGGCACGCGTGCGCGTTTCTCTGCTCTGCAATTCGTCATTCGATTCATGGCTTTTCGTGCAATAGCGGCCTCCCCGGGCCTGGCGGGGAAACTCATCGTTGTGTCAGCAATCGGTTTGACGAGCGCCGCGTGGCTCGCCCATCGACATGCGGAAGTTGCCGCCGACGATCCGCTTGCCGACGCGGCGACGATGACGCCCGCGGCGCCGGCGCAAGATGCGGCGTCGCAGGCGGCGGCCAGCGCGGCGCCCGCGAGCGCAAGCGCGCCGGCGTTTCGCGTGGAGACCGCCGTGGTCGAGCACAGCTTCTCCGAGGCGGCCCAGCGTCTCGGGGTGGATGCGGCGACGACAGCGAGGCTGGCGCGCGCCTTCTCGGGCCGGCTCGATTTCCGGCGCGATCTGCAACGCGGAAGCGAAATACGCTTCGTGTTTCGCGATGACAAAGACGGTGCGAACGGCGCGAGCGAAGCAAATGATGCAAGCGACGTGAGCGCTGCGAATGCCGGTGCAGCGCCACAGAACACAGCGTCTTCAGACGACACGCCGGTCGCGATCCGGATCTCGAACGGCAACGTCTCGCACGATCTCTTTCTCTACCGGAACCTCGCGGGCAAGGCGTTCTACTATTCGGCCGACGGTCATGCTGCCGCGCCATCGTTCCTGCGCTATCCCGTGAAGTTCTCGCGCGTGTCTTCGCATTTCTCGATGCGACGGCTCGATCCGGTCACGCATCGCGTGCAGCCGCACGAAGGCGTCGATCTCGCGGCGCCCGTCGGTACGCCCGTTCACGCGACCGCGCGCGGCACCGTGACGTTCGCCGGCTGGCAGACGGGTTACGGCAAGGTCGTGAAGCTCGAGAACTTCGGCCCTTACTCCACGACCTTCGCCCATCTTTCGCGCTTCGCGAAGCACTTGAAGGTCGGGCAGACGGTGAGCAAAGGGCAGGTGATCGGGTATGTGGGCGCGACGGGTTGGGCGACGGGTCCGCATCTGCACTATGAGGTGCACGTCGATCAGGTCGCGCAGGATCCGCTTACCGTCGACTTGCCGCATCGCGATTCCTTGCAGGGCGAGGACAAGCAGCGTTTCGCGCAGCAGGTTGCGCTCATCGACCCGCTGCTTTAGGCGCAACGCGCGAAAGGCCGTCGCAAGGAAGCCCGCAACGGCCTGTGCTGCGCCGCGGGCACGATTTGCCGATTTTCGATAACACGTCGATTAATGACTCAATAGCATGGTTCCACTCAACCGAGGCGGCCAGGGCCGGCCGCCCGGGCCACCCAGAGGGAGAAAACCATGCAAGGCGAATCGAACGCACGCCCCGCTGCAGTTGGCACCGTAGTCGGCAAGGCAGGCGGCGCCGGCGCTCCGGCGCTCAATCAGACGCTCGGCACGTGGCAGTTGTGGGGCATCGCTGTCGGCCTCGTGATCTCGGGCGAGTACTTCGGCTGGAGCTACGGCTGGGCCAGCGCCGGCACGCTCGGCTTCGTCGTCACGGCGCTGTTCGTCGCGGCGATGTACACCACGTTCATCTTCAGCTTCACCGAACTCACCACCTCGATTCCGCATGCGGGCGGGCCTTTCGCCTACGCACGCCGCGCGTTCGGGCCGACCGGCGGGTATCTGGCGGGTGCGGCCACGCTCGTGGAATTCGTGTTCGCGCCGCCCGCCATCGCGCTCGCCATCGGCGCGTACCTGCACGTGCAGTTCCCCGGGCTCGAGCCCAAACACGCGGCCATGGGCGCGTATCTCGTCTTCATGGCGCTCAATATCGTGGGTGTGCAGATTGCCGCGACCTTCGAGCTGATCGTCACGCTGCTCGCCATCTTCGAACTGCTCGTGTTCATGGGCGTCGTGTCGCCGGGCTTCGCATGGAGCCACTTCATGAAGGGCGGCTGGTCGGGTAACGATCACTTTTCGCTGGGTTCGTTTCATGGCATGTTCGCCGCGATCCCGTTCGCCATCTGGTTCTTCCTCGCGATCGAAGGCGTCGCCATGGCCGCCGAGGAAGCGAAGAACCCGCGCCGCTCGATTCCGATCGCCTACGTGGCCGGCATTCTCACGCTCGTCGCGCTCGCCGTGGGCGTGATGGTGTTCGCGGGCGGCGCGGGTGACTGGACCACGCTCGCCAACATCAACGACCCGCTGCCGCAGGCCATGAAGTTCATCGTGGGCGAGCACAGCGGCTGGATGCACATGCTCGTCTGGCTCGGGCTGTTCGGTCTCGTGGCCTCGTTTCACGGCATCATCCTCGGCTATTCGCGGCAGATCTTCGCGCTGGCCCGCGAAGGTTATCTGCCCGCGTGGCTCGCGAAAATCCATCCGCGCTTCAAGACACCGTATCGCGCGATTCTCGCGGGTGGCGTGGTGGGCATTGCGGCGATCTATAGCGACGAGCTGATCCAGTTCGGCGGCCAGACGCTCACGGCCAACATCGTCACGATGTCGGTGTTCGGCGCAATCGTGATGTACATTGTCAGCATGGCGGCGCTCTTCAAGCTGCGCCGCGTGCAGCCGGCAATGGACCGGCCGTTTCGCGCGCCGCTGTACCCGTTTTTTCCGGCGTTCGCGCTCGTCGCCGCGCTCGTTTGCATCGGCACGATGGTGTATTTCAATGCGCTGGTCGCGGGGGTGTTCGTGGTGTTTCTCGCGCTCGGCTACGCGTATTTCCTCGCCACGCGCACACAGCGCGAGGGGGTGCCCGCCGAGGGGTTGCTCGAGGAGTGAGCCTCCAGATTCGCAGGAGTCCAGCACATGAACTATACGGAGACGATCGGCGCGCGCATCTACCGCTTCGCGGACCTCAAGACGCTGCTCGCCAAAGCCAGCCCGCTGCGCTCCGGCGACCAGCTCGCGGGCGTGGCGGCGGCGAGCGAAGAGGAGCGCGTGGCCGCGAAAATGGCGCTCGCCGCAGTGCCGCTCAAGGCGTTTCTCGCGGAAGCGCTCGTGCCTTATGAAGACGACGAGGTCACGCGCCTGATCGTCGACGATCACGACGCCGCCGCGTTCGCGGCCGTTGCGCACCTCACCGTGGGCGACTTCCGCGACTGGCTGCTGTCCGGCGCGGCAACCGCCGAAGCGCTCGAGCGCCTGGCGCCGGGCCTCACGCCCGAGATGGTCGCGGCGGTGTCGAAGCTCATGCGCAATCAGGACCTGATCGCCGTGGCGAAAAAGCGGCCCGTGGTCACGCGCTTTCGCAACACCGTGGGGCTGCCAGGCCGCATGTCGGTGCGCCTGCAGCCGAACCACCCCACCGACGACGTAAAGGGCATCGCCGCCTCGATGCTCGACGGCCTGATGTACGGCTGCGGCGACGCAATGATCGGCATCAATCCCGCTACGGATAGCCTTGCGGCCATCGTGAAGCTGCTCGCGATGATCGACGGGTTTCGCGAGCGCTACCGCGTGCCTACGCAGTCCTGCGTGCTCACGCACGTCACCAACACGATCGCGGCGATCGAGAAGGGCGCGCCCGTCGATCTCGTGTTCCAGTCGATCGCGGGCACGCAAAAGGCGAACGCGAGCTTTGGCATTTCGCTGGCGCTGCTGCAGGAGGCGCGCGAGGCGGCGCTCTCGCTCAAGCGCGGCACGGTCGGCAACAACCTCATGTACTTCGAGACGGGGCAGGGCAGCGCGCTCTCGGCGAACGCGCACTACGGCGTGGACCAGCAAACCTGCGAGGTGCGCGCTTATGCAGTCGCGCGCAAGTTCGAGCCGTTCCTCGTCAATACGGTGGTCGGTTTCATCGGCCCCGAGTATTTGTACGACGGAAAGCAGATCATTCGCGCGGGGCTCGAAGATCACTTCTGCGGCAAGCTGCTGGGCGTGCCTATGGGTTGCGATATCTGCTATACGAATCACGCCGAAGCCGACCAGGACGACATGGACACCCTGCTCACGCTGCTGGGCGCGGCCGGCATCAACTTCATCATGGGCATTCCGGGCGCCGACGACGTGATGCTCAACTACCAGAGCACCTCGTTTCACGACGCGCTCTACGTGCGCGACCTGCTCGGCCTGCGCCGCGCGCCGGAGTTCGAGGAGTGGCTGGAGACCATGGAGATCGTCGACGCGAAAGGCGCGCTCCTGCCAGGCTCCGCGCGCGTGCCGCTGCTCGCGGGCGCGCACGAATGGATGGGGATCGACGCATGAGCGACGCCGTCGAAAAGAACCCGTGGGGCGGTCTCAAGGCGTTCACGAACGCGCGCATCGCGCTCGGGCGCGCGGGCAACGGCTTGCCCACGGCGCCGCTGCTCGCGTTCAATCTCTCGCACGCGCAGGCGCGCGACGCCGTGCATCACCCGCTCGACGCCGAAGCCTTGCGGCGCACGCTCGAAGCCGAGGGGTTCGCGACGCTCGGCGTGGAAAGCGCGGCGCCGGACCGGCAGCATTATTTGCGCCGGCCGGACCTGGGGCGGCGCTTGTCGGAGGCGAGCCGGGCCGCGTTGGTCGAGGCGGCGGGTTTGGCCACGGCGGCGCGTGAGGAGCCGCCCGAAGTCGTGTTCGTGATCGGCGACGGCCTTTCGGCGATTGCCGCCGCGAAACAGGCCGCGCCGCTGCTCCTCGCCGTGCGCGCGCGTCTTGCGGACTGGCGCATCGGCCCAGTGGTGGTCGCGCGCCAGGCACGCGTGGCGCTCGGCGACGAGATCGGCGAACTGCTGGGCGCGAAACTCGTGGCGATGCTGATCGGCGAGCGGCCCGGGCTCAGCTCGCCAGACAGCCTCGGCGTCTATCTCACCTACGCGCCGAAGGTGGGCTGCCATGACGCGCAGCGCAACTGCATCTCGAACGTGCGTCCCGAAGGGCTGCCGTATGAAGCGGCCGCGCACAAGCTCCATTACCTCCTCACGCATGCGCGGCGGCTCGGGCTGACCGGCGTCGGACTGAAGGACGATAGCGAGGCGACGCTGCCGGGCGTCGGGGCGGCTGGGCAGATCACGTCTGCATGAGGGTCCGCGCGCGGGCGGAGACTGCGTCTGCCGCAACCGTTGGAGCAGGCGACGCACCGCGGCGGTGCTGCCGCCTGTGCAGGGATTGAGCACTCCGCTCACCGCCATTGCGCCGCCGTGGAGCAGCGCGGCGCCCGGCATGGCCATTGCGCATACCGTTCTCGCTGGCGCGACTCTTGCATCAATCGACGATCGATCGAAGCAAGCGCGTGCTGGGAGGCAACCATGAACGAAACGGCAGAGCGAACCGAAACCACGGCCGGGCAGGCGCGATGCAAGGCGCCTGGCGCCCGCACCGTGGTCAGCGTGGCGCACGACGCCGACGAGCAGGCGCGCAACCTCGTGGGCTGGCGGCAGACCTACGACCAGCTGGCGGCGGGCCGCTTCGTCGGCACGCTCACGGAGCTGCCGCTCGACACCATGAAGGTGTTCCGCGAGACCACGAGCCACATGTTGCGCCAGGCGTGCGAGGTGCGCGGCGACGCCTGGTGGTTCGGCATACCGGTCGTACGCGAAGGCGAGGCGCGTGTCGACGCGCAGCCCATTGGCGCGCAGGCGTTTGCGCTGCGCCCGGGCAACGTAGAGTTCGAGTTGCTCACGCCGGCGCAATTTTCGATCTACGGCGTGGTCGTGCGCGGCGACGTGCTGCGCCACTATGCGGCCGCGGTCGAGCACACGGCGCTCGAAGAGCGTCTGCCGGCTGCACCCGTCGTGCAGGCGGGCGCGGCGAGCATCGAACGCCTTTGCGCGCGGCTCGCGAGGTGTCTCGACGATGGCGGCCACGCGCAGGAGAACGTGCCGAACGCACCGCTTTCGGACGCCGAGCGCAATGCATTGCAGGCGGAAGTGCTCGCCGCGTTGTTCGACGCCTGCGCGGGCAGCGGGGATGCGGTGGTCGAGCCCGCGTCACGGCGCCGCTGGATCGTTGCGCAGGCGCGCGACTACGTGCTCGCGCATCGCGCGCGGCCGGTCGGTGTGCCGGAGCTTTGCGAGCAGCTGCACGTGAGCCGGCGTACGCTCCAGTACTGCTTTCAGGACGTGCTTGGCATGGCGCCCGCCACCTACCTGCGCGCGCTGCGCCTGAACGGCGCCCGGCGCGACCTGTGCGCTCGCGCGGCCGGTTCGGTGCAGGACGTGGCCACCGCCTGGGGCTTCTGGCATCTGAGCCAGTTCGCCACCGATTACCGGCGCATGTTCGGCATGCGGCCTTCCGAGGCGTTGCGCGCGGAGGCAACGCCCTGAATTCGCGGACCGCAGTATGAACCCGTTCACCACTGATGACAGAGGGAACATTCTTCGCTACCTGGATTTATATTCCGGCACGCACTCCTCCGAGCCACTTCTGTTCATTCATGGTTTGGGTTGTGCGTCCAGCAGTGATTACCCACCGGTAACGGGCTCCCATTCATGCTCGAAACGCCGATCGCTCCTCGTCGATCTCACGGGGGCGGGGTTCAGCGACAAACCAGAGGACGGAAAATATGATTCGGATAACCAGGCGAATGTCCTCTCAAACTTCGTCACGAGCGAGCCCTTCACGCAAGTGAATCTCTTCGGTCATAGCGCTGGCGCGTTCATCGCGCTGAAGCTCGCGAAACGCCTGCCGGTCCAGGTGAGTACCGTGATCTTATGTGCGCCCGGTCTGAACGACTACGGCAAAGCAATGTTGTCGGAAATCACGTCGATGACCGAAGCGCAATTCGTCGCCGAAGGGTGTTCGCAACTTCTGGCGCAGTTGAGAGCCGCGGGCGGCAATGACGCCTGGCTGGGCCCATTTGCCGTCGCATCGCCTCATGCCATTTACCAATGGGCAAGATCCGCGCTGGACGACAACGCGCAAGACTGGCTCGGCGATCTCGCCAGGTTGAATGCGAGAAAAGGGGTGATTCTTCCGGATACGGTCACGAGTTGCGAAATTGCCCCATTCGAGCAAGCCGGCTGCGCCGTCGAACTCGTTGCCGACACCGAGCACATGATGGCGTACGACAATCCCGATGGCCTCGCGCTCGCCATCAGCAACATTCTCGAACGAGGCGCTTGAGGGAGCGGCGGCGCCTCACCGGCTCACCAGCTGCTTGTGATAGAACGTGGTGCCGCAAAACGCGCCGTCCGGCATCAGCGCGTAATTCGGCACGGCGCCCACGCGCTCCCAGCCCGCGCGCGCATAGAGCCGTTCGGCCGCACCGCCCGTCACGGTGTCGAGCACGAGCACCGATTTTCCGGCTTGCCTTGCCGCCTCGTCGATCGCGAGCATGAGGCGCAGCCCGATACCTTGTCCGCGCACGGCGCGGTGCACCAGCACCTTGGCGACATCGGCGCGATGCGGCTGGTTTTCCGGCTGCGCCGTCACGAGTTGCGCCGTACCCACAATGCGCTGCTGCGCGTCTTCGGCCGCGAACAGAATGCGGGCGCCTCGCGCCACGTCTTGCGCCACCCCGTGCCAGAACGCAAGCGCCGTCTCGCGCGCAATCGGCAGCATGAAGCTCACCGAGGCGCCGCCCTCCACGCAGTCGATGAGTACGTCCGCAAGCGCGGGTGCGCAGGCTTGCGCCTGTTCGGCGGTGAGGCGGCGTACCTCGATGGCTTCGCTCATGGAAATGTGAACCCGGTCAGTTAGTGGTCCTGCAGAGCGCGACGACGTAGCGCGCCGGCGCGTTCGTGGGATTGCGATAGGCGATGGGGCAGTCGAGGCGCATCGCGAGGCAGTCGCCGGTTTCGAGCCGCCACACGCGCTCGCCCACCGTCATCTCCATCGCGCCTTCCATCACCCAGACCTGTTGATGAATCTCCGCGTCGCGCAGGCTCGTGTCGTAGGCCACACGCTGGCCGGGCGGAAAGTGCACTTCCACGAGCTGGATGGGCGACCATGCGGGCGGCGAGAGATTGCGCCGCACGTAGCCCGACTCGGGATCGGTCCAGACCGCTTGATCCTGGGCCGCGGCGTGCGGGGAAGGGGCCTGCCGCGCATCGTCGCCCGGCGCTTCGAAGAGCGAGGCGAGCGAGACGCCGAGCGCCGTGGCGAGCTTGTCGAGCACGACGGCCGTGGGGCTGCTTTGCCCACGTTCGATGAGCGAGATGTTCGAGCGGCTCACCGAACTGCGCTCGGCCAGCGCTTCGAGCGACCAGCCTCTTGCGTCGCGCAGTTCGCGCAGGCGGCGGGCGATAGTGGTGTGAATATCCATGTCGTCCAGTTTAATGGATCTGTTCGTCTAGTAAACTAGATTATGCAATTCCGTATATAAAAGTTTATGCGCATCAAGTTTTGTCGCAGGCGTGCGACACATGATGTGTCCCTGATATTCCGGTTAGCCGGCACGCAAACGTTTGCGTCGTCTTGGGCGGTCAAAACCTTGATTTTCGTCAATTGACGGCCGTCTACCCGCTGTTAGTTTCCCGCTATCTCATAAAGACATCGCCGTGCGGTTCGGGACGCAACATGCAACACCACACGCTGGACCTGGAAATCGGGCAGCTACTTTCAGGGCCGCCGCTGGCCTGCGGGCCCGACGTGCCGATACGCGAAGCGGCGCGCATGATGAGCGAGCGGCGCTATAGCGCCATCGTCATTACCGAAATGGGGCGACCCGTCGGCATCTGGACCGAGCACGACGCGCTCGCGCTGGGCGAAGACGCCGCCGCGCTCGCGCTGCCCATCCGCCATGCAATGAGCCACCCGGTGCGCGCGCTGCCGGCGAGCACGCGTCTGCGCGATGCCGCCCTGCGCTTCAAGCGCGAGGGCATCCGCCATTGCCTCGTGGTGGATCAGGCGGGCCGCTCGCTCGGCATCGTCACGCAAACCGACCTGGTCATGAACCAGGGTCTCGAGTGCTTTCTGCGGCTGAAGACGGTCGGCTCGGTCAACGCGGCGATGCCGCTCGTGGTCGACGCGCGCTTGCCCATGCACGAGGCCATGCAGCGCATGCGCGCGCGGCGTCTGAGCGCGCTCGTCGTGAGCTATCCCGAAGGCGACTTCGGCATCGTCACCGAGCGCGACGTGGTGCGCCTCGCTGCCGACGGCGCGCTCGATGGCACGGCCGGCGCGCGTGCGAGCCGGCCGCTGCGCTCGCTCGCGCATTCGCAGAGCCTCTATGCCGCGCGTCAGTTTCTCATTGAGCACCGCATGCGCCACGTGGGGGTGATCGGCGAAGACGGGCGTCTCGCGGGCCTGCTCGACCTCTCTCATATCCTGCACGACATCGAAGACGGCTTCGTGCGCGAGTTGCAGATGGCGCTGCGTGAGCGCGACGACGCGCTGCTCGCCTCGCGCGCGAACCTGCGCCTCGCCGACCAGGTGGTGGAGTCGACGCTCGACGGCGTGATGATCACCGACCTCGACGGCACCATCGAGCGCGTGAATCCCGCTTTTACGCGGCTCACGGGCTATACGGAGCACGAGGCGCTGGGGCGCAACGCGAGCCTGCTCAACTCGGGCCGCCAGGGCCCGGCGTTCTACGGCGCGCTCTGGCGCAGCCTGCAGCAAAACGGCCACTGGAAGGGCGAAATCTGGAACCGCCGCAAGGACGGCGCGCTTTACCTGGAATACCTGACGATTTCCAGCATCTGCGACCCGAGCGGCCGCTGCACGCATTACGCCGCGATCTTCGCGGACATCACGCAGCGCCGCGATCTTCGCGGACATCACGCAGCGCCGCGAGACCGAGGAGCGCCTGAGCTACCTCGCGACGCACGACGCCTTGACGGGCCTGCCCAATCGCACGCTCTTCACCGAGCGCCTCACGCTCTCGCTCGCGCGCGCACGCCGCACGGGCAAGCGCGTCGCGGTGATGTTCCTCGACCTCGATCGCTTCAAGCTCATCAACGACACGATGGGCCACGGCGTGGGCGACGAGGCGCTCACCGTGATCGCCGCGCGCCTGCGCGAAGCCGTGCGCGAGACCGATACGGTGGCGCGCCTCGGCGGTGACGAGTTCACGCTGCTGATCGAGGATATCGAAGACATTCGCCACGTCGGGCAGATCGCCCAGGGGCTGCTCGCGCGCGTGGGCGCCGCGATGCACATCGGCGAGCACCTGCTGTTCGTCACGCCGAGCATCGGCATCAGCATGTATCCGGACGACGCGCACGATCCGCGGCAACTGCTCATGCAAGCCGACCGCGCGATGTACGAGGCCAAGGACGCAGGCAAGAACAACTTCCGCTTCTTCGCCACGCCGATGACGTCGTCGGCAATGGAGCGCATCGTGCTCGAAAGCGAGCTACACCATGCGCTCGAGGCGGGCGAACTCGTGCTCCACTATCAGCCCGAATTCGATGTGGCGAGCGGGGCGCTCGTCAATATCGAGGCGCTCGTGCGCTGGCAGCACCCGCGCCGCGGCCTCGTGCCGCCCGACCAGTTCATCCCGATTGCCGAGGAATCCTCATTGATCGTGCCGCTCGGCGCGTGGGTGTTGCGCGAGGCCTGCCGGCAGGCGCGCGAGTGGCTGGACGAGGGCTTCGATTTCGGCCGCATCAGCGTGAATCTTTCGGCGCGGCAATGCCTGCACGACGGCTTTCTGCATCAGCTCACGACCGTGCTCAGCGAAACGGGCCTGCCGGCCACGCGCCTGCAGCTCGAACTCGTGGAGAGCATGGCGATGATGTCGGGCCGGGGCGGCATCGAAGCGTTGCTGCAGGAACTCGCGGCGCGCGGCATCAGCCTCGCGATCGACGACTTCGGCACGGGCTATTCGTCGTTCAAGTACCTGCAGTCCTTACCGGTCGACACGCTCAAGGTGGACCGTTCGTTCCTCGCGGATATGGCCGAACCGGGGCCGGGGATGTCGCCGCGTGTGAAGAAAAGCGCCGCGCGAGACCGCTCGATCGTGCGCGCGATCGTCGCGATGGCGCGCTCGCTCGGTGTCACGGTGGTGGCCGAGGGCGTCGAGACGCCGCGGCAACTCGAGTTCCTGCGCGAGATCGGCTGCGACCGCGCACAAGGTTTCCTGCTTGCGCGTCCCGCGCCGGCTGAATTGATGCCGCGCGCGCTCGAGGCGTGCGTGGCGGGCTGAAGACGGTCTTTTCTTTCCCCCCTTTAGCCCAAGTATCCGGAGAATCCCGTGAGCACCAGTGACGAGATGCTGTTGAACTCGATGACCGCGCTAGTGAGCGCGCATGGCAAGGCCATCTCGCGCTTCGGCGCGAGTGTGGTGGTGATGACGAAGCTCGTCGAGGCGGTGCTGCCGCAACTGTCCACGGCGCAGATCGAGCGCACGATCCTCGCGTTTCGCGCGCAGCTTGGCGAAGCGATGGCCGTGGCCGACGACGTGCTGTTGCCCGGCGAATACCGCGCCACACTGATCGAACAGGCGAACATGCTGCTGGCCCGGCTGGGCAGCGATGCCGTGCCAACCACGTTGAGGCCCTGAAGCGGGAATAAGGCAATGCGTAATCTGACGATTCGAAAAGGGCTGCTGCTCGTGCTCTGCACGTTCGCGGCGATGCTGGTGGTGGGCGCAGCGGTAGGTGTCCAGATGATCGGTCGCGCCGACGACTCGGCGCGTTACATCCACGAAGTCGCGCGCCAGGACGCGCTCGCGCTCGCCTTGCGCGAGGACGCGGCGCTTGCGCAAACGGCCCTGGCGCGCGCGTATCAGGCCAGAAAGGAGAATGGCGCCGCCGACGCGCAACAGCGGGCGCAGCAGGACGCACGCGATCTCTTCGAGCAGGCCGCGAAGCACAGCGCCACGCTGCGCGAGAGCGCCCCGTTCGACGCCGATGCGGCCCAGCAGCGCGACGCCTTGCTCGGCGCGTGGAGCGCGCTCGCTCAGGCGCTGCAGCGTGCGGCCACGGCGCTCGAATCCGGCGACACGGCAACCTATGCCACGCTGGCCGCCGGGGATGTCGCCAGTGCGAATTCGCAGTTTTCGGCCAGCGTTGCCGCACTGCGCGCGAACGCCGATGCTGCCACGCGCGCGACGCTCGACCAGTCCGAGCGCGAGCACAACTGGGTGATGGCGATGGTGGCGGTGGGTTTGCTGGGTGCGCTGGCGCTCGTCGTGGCGACTCATATGGCGCTGCGCCGCCTCGTGACGGCGCCGCTCAAGGAGGCGGTGGAAGTGCTGAACCAGATCGCCGCGAACGATCTCTCGGTCCACATCGAAGGCGGCGGGCGCAACGAAATCGGCCAGTTGCTCGGCGCGATGCGGCGCATGCAGGGCGGCCTGAGCCACGCGGTGCGCAGCGTGCGATCGAGCTGCGATGCGATCAACACGGGCGCACGCGAAATCGCGGCGGGCAATCTCGATCTGTCGAGCCGCACGGAACAGCAGTCTGCGTCGCTCGAGCAGACGGCGTCGAGCATGGAGCAGCTCACGTCGAGCGTGCGTCAGAACGCGCAGCATGCGAACGCGGCGAGCGCGCTCGCCGCGGGCGCCGCGGATGTCGCGCAGCGCGGCGGACGCGTGGTCGAGCAGGTGATCGACACGATGGAGGAGATCAGCCGCAGCTCGGGCAAGATCGCGGACATCACGGGCATCATCGACGGCATTGCGTTTCAGACCAATATTCTCGCGCTCAACGCGTCGGTCGAGGCCGCGCGCGCGGGCGAGCAGGGGCGCGGCTTCGCCGTCGTCGCGGGCGAGGTGCGCATGCTCGCGCAGCGCAGCGCCGCCGCGGCGCGCGAGATCAAGTCGCTGATCGACGCCTCGGTGCACGACGTGCGCAACGGCCGCTCGCTCGTGGGCGAGGCGGGCGCGACGATGGCCGAGATCGTCGCTTCGGTGGACAAGGTGTCGGGCCTCATGAAGGAAATCGCCTCGGCCACCGTGGAGCAGAGCGCCGGCATCGAGCAGGTCGAGACCGCGGTGAGCCAGATGGATCAGGTCACGCAGCAGAACGCGGCGCTCGTGGAACAGGCGGCGGCTGCCGCGGAGTCGCTCGAACAGCAGGCGAGCCAGATGGCCGATGCCGTGGCGACGTTCCGCGTGAGCGATACGGCGGACACGCCGTCGCTGACGCCGCCCGTCACGCCGCTGGCGGTTGCGCACGAGGCAAGCGCGCTGCCTGCGGCGGCATGAGGGGCTAACGCCAGGCCTGCGTGAACTCGCCGATCACGCGTGCGAGATGCGCCTGCATCGCCGCACGCGCGGCGTGGGCGTCGCGCGCCATGATGGCCGAAAAAATCCGCTGATGGTCTTCCTGCGAAGCCGCGCGCAAGGCAGGCGTATGGAAGTGCTCCTCGATCTTCTTCCACAACGGGTCGGCGCGCGAGTTGTCCCACATCGCGCTCACCACGTGCCGCAGCATGTCGTTGCCGGTCGCGCCCGCGATCGCCAGATGGAACTCGCGGTCGGCGGCCTCGTTTGCGGCCTTGTCGTCCATGTTTTCGCGCATCGTGCGCAACGCGGCGAAGATGCGGTCGAGGTCCGCATCCTTGCGTTCGGTCGCGGCGAGTGCCGCGATCCCGCTTTCGATCACTTCGCGCGCGCGCAGCGTCTCGATCGGGCCCGGCCCGCGCGGCAGTTCGAAGGCGACGGTGCGCGCCTCCTGCGCGTCGGCTACATAGATGCCCGACCCCACGCGCACCTCGACCACGCCCTGCACTTCGAGCGCGATGATTGCCTCTCTGACCTGCGTGCGGCTCACGCCGAAACGCTCGGCGAGCGTGCGCTCGGAGGGCAGGCGGGTGCGAGGCGCGCCCGGCGCGCGCCCGACGTCGCCTGCCGCGATCAGGTCGTAGATTTGTTTCGCGAGGCCGACGTAGGAGCGGTCGGTTGCGTCCGCATCGGCGGCGCGGCCGATTGGCGTGTGCGAAAGATCGGCCATCCAGGATTCTCGAAAGCGTCGATGCCGCCGGAAGGCGGCTGAACTTCGCCAGAATGGTACACCAGTTGCCGCGCCGCCAAGCGTCGAGGCGACGCGGGTTTCCGCCCGATTGGCGCCAACCCGGATCCTGCGCGGATCCAGTGGTAAACCACTATCGCGCGCTGATTGGTATGCCAGTACTGTCAGACGGGGAGGCGTTCACGCATGCCCGTCGTTTTGCTTCGAGGGGACGCCTTTGAAGAGGTCATTCCGCTGGTCCGGCGCGTCCGGTCCAGTCCCGCTGCAGCACATCCAGCAAGATTCCCTGCGTCACGCACACGGTGTCGGCCATTCCCGACGAACCCGGTGTGCCGGCAATCAGTAAGTTCTATCCGACAAAAAGGAGACAACATGCTTTCAGGAATCCACGTGCTTCGAGCGGCGGCGACCGCGGCAATGGCGTTGTGCGCGAGCGCGGCATTCGCGCAGGCATCGATCGTTTCCGGTCCGTCCAGCGACCCCACCTGCATGGTCCCCTGGAAGACCGACACGAAATTCATCAAGTATCCGAAGAAGAGCGGGCCGTATCGCGTCGCGCTCGTGAACGGCTACATCGCCAACACCTGGCGCATCCAGATGATCAAGACGGCCAAGGCCTATACGGCGGAACCGGCCGTCGCCGCCAGGCTCAAGGAGTTCAAGGTCGTCTCGACGGGCGAGGACGTGCCCGCGCAGATCTCGGCCGTCAACAACTTCATCGACGCCGGCTACGACGCGATCATCGTCGACGCGCAGAATCCCGCCTCGTTCGGACCCGCGATCCGCCGCGCGAAGAAGGCCGGCGTCGTGCTGGTCGCGTTCGACAACACGCTCGACAGCGAAGACGCGATCAACGTGGACGTCGACCAGTACGGGCTCGGCGTGCTGTGGGCCAAGTGGCTCGCGACTCATGTGCCCAACGGCGGCAAGGTGCTGGAAGTCCGCGGCGTGGCCGGCACCTCGGTCGACACCGATCGGCACAACGGCTTCACGAAGACGCTCGACGAGACCGGCAAGAAGTGGAACGTCGTGCAGGTCTACGGCAAGTGGGACGACGCGGTCGCGCAGAAGGCCACCGCCGACGCGATCGCCGTGCAGGGCCATTTCGACGGCATTTCGGCGCAGGGCGGCGACACGGGGGTGGTGCGCGCGATGATCGATGCGAAACATCCGTTCGTGCCGTTCGGCGGCGAGACGGAGAACGGCTTTCGCAAGTTCTGCGCGCAGTACGGCGCCCAGGGTCTGAAGTGCACGTCGGCGGGCACCGGTCCCGCGCAGGTGGCCGTGGCGATCAAGACGGCGCTCGCGGCGCTCGATGGACAGACCATTCCCGTGGCGATCAAGCTGCCGCTGGACGTCACCGACGATTCGATGCTGAAGGCGGGCGTCAACTATTTCCCGAACGAGTCGGACAACTTCTTCGTGGGCAACTCGTTTCCCACTTGCGGCATCAACTTCTCCGCTCAGGCAATCATGAAGCAGAGCCAGGGCAACCAGTGACCGCGTGATTGCCGGCGACGAGACGGGAGACGAAGCATGCAGCAGGGTGCAGAGCAGCCGTTCTTTCAGATGTCTGGAGTGTCGAAGAGCTACGGCGGCGCCGTCGCGCTGGATCACGCGGAACTCGCGGTGCGAAAGGGCCGCATTCACGCGATCCTCGGCGAGAACGGCGCGGGCAAATCCACACTGCTGAAGGTGATGTCCGGCGTGGTGCAGCCGGACGAGGGTGTGATGCACCTCGATGGCCGTAAAGTCGCGTTCGCCTCGCCCGCGGAGGCGAACGCGGCCGGCATCGTCTGCGTGTATCAGGAGCTGTCGCTGATCCCCGACCTGAGCGTGGCCGACAACATCTTCGCGTCGAACCCGCCGCGCCGCTTCGGCATGATCGACCGCCGGGCCCAACGCCGCCAGGCCGAGGAAGCGCTGGCCCGCGCGGGTGCGGCCGACATCAATCCGCTCGCGAAAGTGCGCGACCTGCCGCTGTCGCGCCAGCAGATGGTCGAACTGGCCAAGGGGCTCGCGCACGAACCGCGCATCCTGATCCTCGACGAGGCCACCTCGGCGCTGACCGCCGCCGACGTGGCGCGCGTGATCGAGGTGCTCAAGCGCCTGCGTGAAGAGGGGCTCGCGCTGCTTTTCATTTCGCACCGCATGCACGAGGTGAAGGCGCTCGCGGACGAATGCACGGTGTATCGCAATGGCCGCCATGTGATGAGCTTCGAGGCGGGCACGCGCTCGGATAATGAGGTCATCGAAATGATGATCGGCCGCAAGTACCAGCACGTGTTCCCCGACAAACCCGCGGAAAAGGCCGAGCGCCCACCGGTGCTCGCCTGTCACGATCTCGCGTGGAGCGACACCCTGCAGGGCATCAGTTTTTCGCTGCAGCCCGGTGAAATTCTCGGGCTGGGCGGCCTCGACGGGCAAGGGCAGCGCGAACTGTTGCTCGCACTGTTCGGCGTGTTGCGCGGCTGCGCGGGCAAGATCGAGATCGACGGCAAAGCGGTGTCGATCGGCAGCCCGGTTGCCGCGCGCGCCAAGGGAATCGGTATGGCGCTGATCCCGGAGGACCGCAAGACCGAAGGCCTGATGCTGCCGATGTCGGTGCGCGAGAACCTCTCGTTTGCCGCGCTCGATCGCATGTCGACGGCAGGCGTGATTGATCGCACTCGCCAGCAGTCCCTCGTCGACCGGATGATCGAGCTTCTCGCGATCAAATCGCACAGCGTCGACGCGCCCGTGGGCTCGCTGTCGGGCGGCAACCAGCAAAAGGTGGTCATCGCGAAGTGGCTGATGCGCAAGCCCAGGATCCTGCTGCTTAGCGACCCGACGCGCGGCATCGACGTGGGCACCAAGCAGGAGCTTTATCAGCTGCTCAGGCGCCTCGCCGACGAAGGCGCCGCGATTCTGTTCTATTCGACCGACTACGACGAACTGATCGGCTGCTGCGACCGCGTGCTCGTGCTGTACGAAGGCAGGATCAAGAAGGAACTGGTCGGTCCGGCGATCACCGAACAGAACCTGATCGCGAGCGCACTGGACCTGCCGGTTGGACAAGTCGGACAGGTTACGCAGGGTTCGCCTTCCAAGGGAGTCGCGCCATGAGCGGGCTGCGTTACTGGTATGCGGAAAATCGCGGGACCGTGTTCGCGTTCGGCCTGTTCGTGCTGATGTTCGCTATTTACCTCGTCAACTATCCGTCGAGTCTGTCGGCGAACGTGTTTCAGACCGCGGCGAACAAGGCGGTGCTGCTCGCGCTGGTGTCGATGGGGCAGGCGCTCGTCGTGCTCACGGCCGGCATCGACCTCTCCATCGGCATGATGCTCGTGCTGACGAACTGCATCGGCTCGTGGATCGTCACGGGCGACGCGCTGCACAGCGCGCTCGGCATCGTCGGCGTGCTCGCGGCGGGCGCGTTGTGCGGCGCGCTCAACGGCGTGATCATCATTTTCGGCCGTTTGCAGCCGATCGTGACGACGATCGCGACGGGCGCCGTGTTTTACGGGCTGGCGCTGCTGCTGCGCCCCGTGCCCGGCGGCACGATCAACGAAGATCTCGCCGACGCCCTGACCGGCAAGGTCGCGGGCGTCGTGCCGGCGAGTCTGCTGATCCTGATCGCAGCCGTGGTGATCGTCTGGATTCCTTTCAAACGCTCGGCGGTGGGCCGCGCGGCGTATGCGACCGGCTCGTCCGAACCCGCGGCCTTCCTCTCCGGCATGCCGATCCGCCGCGCCAGGTTTGCGAGCTACACGCTGGCGGGCCTGCTCGCCGCCATTGGCGGCCTGTTCCTGACCTTCTTCACCGACACCGGCGAAGCGAGCCTCGGCAGCGCCAACTCGTACACGCTCTTTTCGATTGCCGCCGTGGTGATCGGCGGCGTGTCGCTGCTCGGCGGCAAGGGCAGTGCGATCGGCGCGATCTTCGGCGCGTTCGCGTTCCGCTCCATCGGCGACCTGCTGTTCGTGTTCAACGTCGACGCGCTCTGGCAGCCGCTATTCCAGGGCGTGATTCTCCTGCTTGCCGTCGCGATCGGCGCATGCGGGCTGTTCAGGGTGCGCAACCGTCTGGAGTGGTTCCAATGAGCGGCGTTTCTGCAAGCACCCGGACCACCTTCGTGTCGAGGCTCACGCGCAGGATCGACAAGCCGATCCTGATCTCGTTCGGGTGCATCGTTGCGCTCCTGCTCGTCGGCGGGATGTTTTCGCGCAACTTCACGTCGCCGGAATACATCCTGCTGCAGCTGAAGGTCGGCGCGTTTCTCGGCATCATCGCCACCGGCTTGATGATGGTGATTCTGCTCGGCCATATCGACCTCTCGTTGCCGTGGACGATCACGGTGGGCGCGATGATGGCCTGTGCCGTCGCCGGGCATGGCGAACTCGGGCAGATTCTCGCGATTCCGGTCGGCATTGGCTGCGGCGTGCTGATCGGCATCGTCAACGGCATTCTCGTCGCACTCCTGCGTATTCCCTCGATGATCGCGACGCTCGCGACCAACGCGGTCGCGCAGGGCATCATGATCGTCTATACGGGCGGCTCGTCGCCGCAGGATTCGGCGCCGCACGTCATGCGCTGGCTCGCCGCGGGCTGGCTCGTGCCGGGCGTGCCGAATGCCGTGGCGCTGTGGGTCGTGATCGGGGCCGCGACGATGTTCCTGCTCTCGCGCACGACCTTCGGGCGCACGCTGTACGCGATCGGCAACACCGAGCGCGCCGCGTATCTTTCCGGCATCGATACGCGCATCGTGACCGTGGCCGCGTTCGCCGTGTGCAGCGCCTTCGCGGCGTTCGGCGGCGTGCTGCTCGCGGGCTATGCGTCGAAGGCGGCACAGTCGATGGGCGACGCCTACCTGCTGCCCGCGATCGCCGCGGTGGTGCTGGGCGGCACCTCCATTCTGGGCGGACGCGGCTCGTACCTCGGCACCGTCGCCGGCGCGATCCTCATCACGCTGCTGCAGTCCATTCTCTCGGTCGCGCAAATGCCGGAGGCGGGGCGGCAGATCATCTACGGCGTGGTGATTGCCGCGATGCTGCTGCTGTACGGGCGCAGCAAGCGGGAAGTGTAGGGTGCGGGGGGCGGGCCCCCCGCTTCACGCTCAATCCAGCCGATCGAACCCGAGCGTCACTGCGCAATGCGATAGCGCGGCGCCGGCGTGTTGCTCGACAGTTGCGTCGACATCGACCGGCGAGCCGTCTCGAACGCGTTCCATTGCTCCACGTCGTGCAGCGAAGGAATCGTCACGGTTTCGCCGCGCTCGAAGCCGGTGAGAGCGGCACTCACCATGTCCTGCGCGGACATCACGATCGCGCTGTCGAGATGTTCGAGCGGCAGGCCGCCCGTCTCCCAGAACTCCGTGGCCGTGGCGCCGGGCAGCACCGCCTGCACGCGGATGCCCTTGGCCGCCAGTTCGTGATGCAGCGACTGGCTGAACGCGAGCACGAAGGCCTTGGTGCCGCCATACACGCCGTTGAGGATCTCGGGCGCGATGCTCACGATGGAGGCGATGTTGATGATCGCGCCCTGGCCGCGCGCGACGAAACCCGGCACGGCCGCATACGTGAGCCGCGTGAGCGCGGTGACGTTCAGCTCGATCATGCGCGTCATGTAATCGACGTCGCTCTCCACGAGCGGCGTGTGCGTGCCGATGCCCGCGTTGTTCACGAGCAGCGTGAGGCTGGCGTCGTCGCGCAGGCGCGCTTCCACGGCGGCGAGATCGTCACGGTCGTTGAGATCGGCGGCGAGCACTTCCACGTCGCGCCGGGTTTCGCTCGTGATGCGCCCGGCGAGCGCGGCGAGCCGCTCGCGATTGCGCGCGACGAGCACGAGGTCGTAGCCCTGGCGCGCGAGTTCGGCGGCGTAGACGGCGCCGATGCCGGACGATGCGCCGGTGACGAGCGCGGTGCCGCGATGGGTTGGCTGGTTCATGATCAGGCTCCTTGGCGTAGCGGCGCGGGTGGTTAGGTAACATGCAAGTGGCGCTGCTGTGAATGCATTCTGGCCGCGATTGACTGTGGCGCAAATGACGTATAGGGTCGTGATTCAGGACACGCAGCGACAGGAGCAGGACATGCACCGCATCGGCTACCTTTTGAGCGACGAATTCCAGGTGATGGCGCTCGCGACCCAAAGCGTTTTCGAATACGCGAACATGGCGGCCGGCTCGCCGTTCTACGCGATCGAGAACTATTCGGTGGAGGGCGGCGCGGTGCGTTCGTCGCTCGGCATGAGCGTGGACACGTTGCGCGCACCCACGCCCACACGCAGCCGCGTGGACACCTGGATCGTGGCGGGCGTGAACGACCCGCGTACCGTGGACACCGCGCCCGCGGTGCTCGCGTTCCTGCGCCGCGCGAGCGGCCGCGCGAGGCGGGTGGCGGGCGTCTGCACGGGCGGTTTCGTGCTGGCCGAGGCGGGCCTGCTCGACGGGCGCCGCGCCACCATGCACTGGTACTACGCGCGCGATCTGCAGCAGCGCTTTCCCGAGGTACGCGTGGAAGACGACCGCATCTATATCGTCGACGGGCCGGTCTGGACATCGGCGGGCATGACGGCGGGGCTCGATCTCGCGCTCGCCATGGTCGAACGCGACCTCGGCGCGGAGGTCGCGCGCTCGGTGGCGCACAAGCTCGTCATGCATCAGCGTCGTTCGGGCGGCCAGTCGCAGCATTCCGAAATGCTCGCGCTCGCGCCGAAATCGGACCGCATCCAGAACGCCCTCGACTACGCGCGCCGCAACCTGCGCAGCGCGCTCACGGTGGAGCAGCTTGCAGAGGCCGTGCACCTGAGCCCGCGCCAGTTCAGCCGCGTGTTCACGGCGGAAACGGGGCAGTCGCCGGCGCGCGCCGTGGAGGGCCTGCGCCTCGAGGCGGCGCGGCTCATGATCGAGCAGAGCACGCATCCGCTCGACGTCATCGCTCGCGAAACCGGCTTTCGCGATCGGCGGCACATGCGCGAGGCGTTCGTGCGCGGCTTTGGCGTGCCGCCGCAGGCGGTGCGGCGCGAGGTGCGCGCGGGGGCGTAGGCGCGTAGTTTCGACCGCGCGGCTACGACCCGGCCTTTGCGGTGCGTTTGGCCCTGGCGGTTATGGCGCCGAAGTGCGCGCGATATTGCTGCGGCGTGGTGCCCAGCTTGCGCCTGAAGGCCACGCGCAAATGGTCGGCGTCGCGCATGCCGCAGCGAAAGGCCACCGTTTTCAACGGCGCCGTGCTGTTTTCCAGCATCACGCGCGCCGCGTCGATGCGCGCGCTCTCGACGAATTCGGCGGGCGTCACGCTGGTGTCGCGCACGAAGATTCTCGCGAAGTTGCGCTTGCTCATCTTCGCAACGCCGGCGAGCACTTCGACGCCCAGATCTTCATTCAGATGCCCGAGCACGTACTGCTGCACCTGGGCAATGGGCGACGTCGCCTCCGCGTAGGGCGTGAGATACGGGCTGAACTGCGACTGGCCGCCCGCGCGCTGCACGAACACCACGAGCCGTCGCGCCACCTTCAGCGCGATTTCGGGGCCGTGATCCTGAGCGAGCAGGTACAGCGAGAGATCGATGCCCGCCGTCACGCCCGCCGACGTATAGAGATTGCCGTCCTGAATGAAGATGCGGTCGAATTCGACGTTCGCGGTCGGACACATCGCGGCGAGCGCGGCCGCGTCGTTCCAGTGTGTCGTCACCGTGCGCCCGTCGAGCAAGCCCGCGCGTCCCAGCGTCAGCGCGCCGTTGCAGATGGACCCGAAGCGCCGGGCGCGTGCGCTGGCTTCGCGCAGCCACGCGTGCGCCGCATCGGCGAGCGGCTGCTCTACGAGCGAGGGTCCGCCCGCCACGAGCAGCAAATCGTAATGGCCGCGTGCTTCGTCGAAGTAACTGTCCGCGCCGATGCGTACACCGCTGGAACAGCGCACGGTGTCGCGTTCCGTTGCGATCAGCTCGAGCTCGTATTGCGCCTCGGGCGGCAGCAGGCGATTGGCCTCCGAGAAGACGTCGGTGGGCCCGAACACGTCGAGGGCCTGGACGCCTGGGAAGACGAGAAGCGCAACGGTCAGCATCGTGTTGAACGCAGAACGGAGTCAGGGGTTGGAGGCGCGCGGGCGTCGCGCGAGAATGTGCGCGCCCGCGCTGCGCGGCAGCAGCACGCTGTCGACCACGCCCAGCGCCGCGAGCGCCGTGATGAACCAGAACGCGAGATGGAAGTCGGCGGCGCCCGCCGTGCCTGCATGCGCGCCGCGCAGCGCCTCGGCAACCGAAAGCGCCAGCGCGCCCACGGCGATCCCCATGCCGGCGTTCATCTGCTGCAGTACGGAGAAGAGCGTCGTCGCGTCGCGCATCTGCGCCAGGGGCACGTCGGCGAAACCGATGGTGTTCAGCGCGGTGAACTGCATCGAGCGCACGAGGCCGCTGAAAAACAGCAATGCGGCCACGACGACGCGCGGTGTATCCGCGCCGAGCAGCGTGAAGCCCGCGAAGCCGAGCGCGACCAGCGTGCCGTTGCCGATCAGCACGGTGCGAAAGCCGAAGCGGTTCATGACCCACGTGGTGCCCGGCTTCATGCACAGATTGCCGGCGAACAGCCAGAGCAGCAGCGCGCCCGATGCCACGGCGCTCCATCCGAACGCCACCTGGAACATGAGCGGCAGCAGAAACGGCGCAGTGCCGATGGCCGTGCGAAACAGCGAGCCGCCGAACACGGTCACGCGAAAGGTGTTGATCTTCACGGGCGCGAGATCGAACAGCGGATGCGGCACGCGCCGCAAATGCACGACGGCCGCCGCCAACAGCGCGATGCCCGCCACGCACGTGCCGATCGACACGGGCGCGGTGACGTCGGAGCGGCTCGCCATCTCGATGCCGCTCATGACGGACGCGAAGCCGAGGCCGCTCAGCACGAAGCCGAAGGTATCGAAGCGGCGCGGTTGCGTGTGCTCGTCGCGCAGGAGCAGCAGGGCGGCCACGAGCGCGGCCACGCCGAGCGGCAGGTTGAGCAGGAAGATCCAGTGCCAGCTCCAGTGCGTGCTGATCCAGCCGCCGAGCGGCGGCCCGAGAATCGGCGCGACCAGCGCGGGCCAGGTCAGGATCGCGATGGCGCGCACGATCTCGTGCTTCGGCGTGTCGCGCAGCACGACGAGCCGGCCCACCGGCACCATCATCGCGCCGCCCAGTCCCTGCAGCACGCGCGCGGCGGTGAAGGCGAACAGGCCCGAGCTCAGCGCGCACAGCAGCGAGGCCACGCTGAATACGGTGATGGCCGTGGCGAACACGCGCCGCGCGCCGAAGCGCTCGGCGAACCAGCCGCTCACGGGGATGAACATGGTCAGCGCGACGAGATACGCGGAGACGCCGATCGAGAGATACGCGGGCGCCGTGTGAAAGTCGCGCGCGATGATGGGCAGCGAGGTGGTGATGACGGTGGCGTCGAGGTTCTCCATGAAGAACGTTGCGGCCACAAGGAATGCGACGGCGGTGCGGCGATCGAGGGCGTGCGGCATCAGGCGTGTTCCAGGATTTTCCGGGCGTGCTTCTTCGTCGGCCGCCGGATTCGGCGCTCAGTGTCCCTCATTCTACTGAAGTTGGGCCCGCTTCCGCTGGCACGGTTCCTGCATGACCTGGCGCGACCATGCGATATCCATCGCGAAGGGAGGTCGATACGATGAGCAACCAGTCCGACGAGTCCGAACATACCGAAAAGCCCGACGATGCGCCGGAACCGCGCGGCACGGATCTGCCCAAGCCAATTGGGGACGCTGTGCCCGCACCGACCGAGCCCGGTCTCGACCAGCCGTTGCCGCCCAAGACGTTGCCAACTGAGGAGGCGGGCGAGGACCCGGGCGAGAAAGATCGAGCGTCGCCCAACGATATTTCCAGGCCGCTGGGCGACGCGGTGCCCACACCGGTCGAGCCGGGCCTCGACCAGCCTCTGCCGCCTAAAAAGCACTAGCGAAACAAAAGCGGCGGTTTGGTTACGCCTTGAGCGCATTGCGCGACTTCGCCCCGAGCAGCGGCAAGTCGCGGATTCTCACACCGGTCGCGTCGGCAATCGCGTTGGCGAGCGCCGCCGCGGCCGGTCCTTGCGCCGCTTCGCCCACGCCGAGGAACGGCAGGCCGGGGCGATCGATCAACAATACCTCCACGCGTCCCGGCACCGACGCAAAGCGCATGATCGGGTAAGTGCTCCAGTCGAAACTCGTAATACGTTCGCGGTCGAAATGCGTTTCTTCGAAGAGCGTCCAGCTCGTGGACTGCAAAATGCCGCCTTCGACCTGGTTGCGCACACCATCCGGATTGACGATCTGGCCGCAGTCGATGGCCGCGACCACGCGCTCGATGTGCACCTCGCCGGTATCGCGCACGACGGTCACGTCCATCGCAATGGCCAGGTAGGCCATCAGGTTCTTGTATTGGGCGAATGCAAAGCCGGAGCCGGACGCGTGCACGTCCGGGTGCTTCGCGCGTGCGGCATGCGCTTGCCAGCCGGATCGATCGGCCACGGCATGGATGACGGCTTGTGCGCGCGGATCGTCGAGATGCTTGAGGCGGAACGCGACGGGGTCCGCTTGCGCGGCACTCGCAAGCTCGTCGATAAAGCTCTCGATGGCGAACACGTTCATATGCGCGCCGAGCGAGCGCATGGCCGAAACGCGTATCGGCATGTCGGGCAGGAAGTGATGCTGCACGTGCAGGCTCGGCACGCGGTAGAGCGGAATGCTGTTGCGGTCGCCGCCGCCTTCGGGCATGGGAATCGGCTTGGGCGGCGCGGGCGTGAACGGTTGCGCGAGCAGCTGCGCGGGCAACAGCCGGCCCGCGTTCTCGATGCGGTTGTTATGGGTATTGCTCCATAGTTCGTATTGCCAGGCGACGATCGATCCGCCGGCATCGAGCGACGCGCTCGCCTCCACCGTCATCGCGGGACCGAGCGGCTCCCACATATGTTCCTGCTCGCGCATGAACTGCACGCGCACCGGGCGGCCCGGCAGCTCGCGGGCGATGAGCGCGGCGTCCCCGGCGGCGTCGTCCGCACCGTTGTGTCCGTAGCAGCCCGAACCTTCCACGTGCACACAGCGCACCTTCTCACGCGGCATGCCGAGCATCCCGGCAATGCCGGCGCGCAGCGGGTAGACGCCTTGCGTGTGCGTCCAGACCGTCATGACGCCGTTGTCGAGGTGCGCGAGCGCGCATGACGGCCCGATCGATCCGTGGGTCAAATAAGGCTTCGAATAGCGGGCTTTCAACGTCGCCGCCGGTTGTCCGGCGGCCGCGCCCTGGTCGGCCACCACGATTTCCTGTGCCGGCAGGCTCATCAGAAACGCGTGAATGCCAGCCGGATCGGGCAGCGCAGGGCCCGGTTGCCACTGCGCCGCGAGCGCGAGTTCGCGCATCGCGTCGATGGCGCGCCATTCGTCGTCGGCGACCACGGCGAGGTAATCGCCGTTGCGCACGACCTTGACGACGCCAGGTAGCGCCGCCACGCGCGCGCTATCGACGGCAACGAGCCGCGCGCCATAGGAAGGCGGCCGCACGACGCGCGCATGCAGCATGCCGGCGGGCCGCAGGTCCTGAACATAGCTCGCGCCGCCCGTGACCTTGCCCGGAATATCCACGCGCGGCAGCGTGTTCCCGATCACGGCGTAGTGCGCGGGCGGCTTTGTCGCGGCGTTGGGCTGCGCGTCCTGATGCAGGTTCGCGTGCTGCACCGCTTCGCCATAGCTCACGCGCCTTCCGTCGGCGGCGACGATTGCGCCGTCGCGCGTGGTGAGCGCGGCGGCATCGATGCCCAACTGCGCCGCTGCGCTTTCGACGAGCAGCGTGCGCACCTGGGCCGCCGCGTTGAGGATCGCCGTGCCGCTATCCGCCATCGTGTGGCTGCCCGCCGTGTAGCCCTCGTTTGGCGTGGCGGCCGTATCGGCCGTGACCAGTTCGATCGCATGAGGCGCGAGGTCGAGTTCTTCGGCGGCGAGTTGCAGGAGCGCCGTGCGAACGCCGGTGCCCAGTTCCACCTTGCCCGTGAATACACTCACGTGGCCGTCGGGTCCGACCTTGATCCACGCGTCGAGCGATGGCGTGGTCTTGAGGCTGCCGGGCAGCTTTGGGGCGCTCGCGTGGAAGGTGCCCGCTTCGGTGGTGGTTTGGGCGAGGGCGGCCATGCCCGGCACGATGGCGAAGCTCACCATCAGCGAGCCGCCCACGAGGAAACGGCGGCGCGCGGCGTCGTCGGGACCGCCAGGGTCGAGCGAAGACGATGGGCGTGTGCGGCTCATGACTGCGTGCCTGCCGTCACTTGCCGGATCGCCGCGAGAATGCGCATATGCGTGCCGCAGCGGCACAGATTCGGCTGCATATAACGGCGAATCTCGTCGTCGGTGGCGTGCGGCGTGCGCTCCAGGAGGGTTTGCGCACGCATGATCATACCCGCGATGCAGTAGCCGCATTGCGCGGCCTGCTGGTCGATAAAGGCCTGTTGCAGCGGCCCCGGATGATCCGCGCTGCCGAGTCCTTCGACGGTGCGCACGGGCCGCTCGCCCACGGCCACGACCGGCAGCAGGCACGAGAACACCGGCTCGCCGCCCACGCTCACCGTGCACGCGCCGCATTGGCCGAGCCCGCAGCCGAACTTCGCGCCATTGAGCCGCAACTGGTTGCGCAGCACATAGAGCAGCGGCGTGGACGGATCGGCATCGACGGTATGGCTGACGCCGTTGACGTTGAGCGTAATCATCGTGATGGGCTTTCCTTGCGTAGACGCGCCACGGCCTGAGCATCGAGCGCGGACCAGGGGCCAAGCGCGCTGAAGCGCGCGCGCGTGTAGTTGGCAAGCTCCGCGATCTGCGTGTCCGTGAAGGTACCGGCGAATGGCGGCATGAAAGACGCGGCTTCGCTCTCGTGCCAGGCGATGCCGTCGAGCAGGATGCGCACCATGTTGCGCGGGCTGTCGGCGTTGACGGTGGTGGAGAGCGACAGCGACGGACGATAGCCGTCGGTCGACATCGCCGCGCCTTCAGCGTGGCACGACGCGCAGGCCGCGGCAAACAGGGTAGCGCCGCTGGCGGGCGCGGTCGAGACATGGACGCTGGCGGCGGCAGGCGGCGCGGCGGCATGCGGGTTGGACGGCAGTGTCAGCAGATAGGCGGCGATGGCGTCGATGTCTTCGGGAGCGGCGTCGGCGAGCGAGCGCGTCACCGTACGCATCGGGCCCGTCGCCGCGCCGTGTTCGCTGGCGTAGCCCGTACGCAGATAGTTCGTCAGTTGTGCTTGCGTCCAGGGTCTTGGGCGTGCCGTGAGCTCGGTCAGCGCAGGCGCGTCCCAACCCTCGAGGGTGCCGCCTTGCAACGCATGGTCGCGGCGCTCGGCGTCGAGATGGTTGAGCGGCGTGTGGCACGCGCCGCAATGACCGAGGCTCTCGACGAGATAGCGGCCGCGCGCGATCTCGGGCGCTTGTGTGTCCGTCGAGGTAGCAGACGTAGCGGACTCGGGCGGCAGATAGAGGCGGTTCCATACGGCCATGAGCGGCCGGAACCCCAGCGGAAACCTCAGCGCATTGTGCGGCGCTGGCGCGTTGACGCTCGCGCGGCTCATCAGCCATGCATAGAGCGCGGCGATATCGGCGTCGCTCATCTGCGCGAAGTGCGGATACGGAAACGCGGGATAGAGCAAATGCCCGTCGCGTGACACGCCGCGCCGCATCGCACGCGTGAACGCGTCGAGCGACCAGTCGCCGATGCCGGTGTCCTTGTCCGGGGTGATGTTGGTCGAGTAGATCACGCCGAAGGGCGTTCGCAGCGGCAGGCCGCCCGCGAGCGGCTGACCGCCCGTCGCGGTATGGCACGTCATGCAGTTGCCGATGGCCGCGAGCTTCGCGCCGCGCGCGACGGCTTCGGCGTTGCCCGCCGGCAGCGAGGGCGCGGCCACCGGTGCGAGCTCGCGTTCCCAGGCGCGCGCAACGTGGCCGCCATAGGCGGCAGCGAGCGCAACAAGAACGACGGCCACGACCGCGATCCGTACCCGCCTGCCTTTCATCGAGCCTCCAGAGCCGAGAGGGCCATCGCTGCGCATGGCGATCGGCATGCGCCGTTCGATCGCGAGCAAATGACGTGCCTGGTCTGCTGCTTGTTCGCTGTATTACGATGCTGGGCAAATCGATACGGAGAGGACGAGATGAACGAGCTTCGGGGCCTGCAGTGTTTCGTGACACTCGCCGAGGAACTGAACTTCAGCCGCGCCGCGGAGCGTCTGCACATTGCGCAGCCGGCCTTGAGCCAGCAGATCCGCGCCCTCGAGGACCGGGTGGGCACGCAACTGATCGATCGCACGCGCCGCCCGCTGCGCCTGACGGAAGCGGGCCAGTACCTCGCCACCGAGGCGCGGCAGATTCTCGGTTCGCTCGCCGAGGTGACGCACGGCGCGCTGGAGATCGGCGTGGGCCGGCGCGGCTGGCTCAGTGTCGGCTTCACGCGCTCGTCGATGTACAGCGTGCTGCCGCCCGCGCTCAAGGCGTTTCATCAGGCGTATCCGCAGGTCGAGCTCAAGCTGTTCGAAATGCTGACCGACGAGCAGACCGACGCGCTGCGCGACATGCGCATCCATGTCGGCATCGGGCGCCAGCCGCTCGCCGTGCCCGGTTACACGACCTTGCCGCTGCTGCGCGAGCGGCTCGTGGTGTTGATGGCGTCGGATCACCCGCTCGCCAAACGAAAGAAGGTGCGCATCGACGAACTCGCCGATACGCCGTTGATCCTCTACCCGAAGCATCAGAACGCGCAGTTCAAGCGCACGGTTCAGGCGCTCTACCGCGATGCGGGCGTGACGCCCCTCGTCGCGCACCAGGCCTATGAGATCCAGACCGCCATCGCGCTCGTGGCGGCGGGGCTCGGCGTGACCGTGGTGGGCGAGTCAGTGGCGCGGCATGGCCGCGCCGACGTCGTGGCGCGCCACCTCGATGGCCCCGGCGCTTCACAGCGCACCGTGCTGGCCGCGACGTTCCGCAGCGACGACGCCTCGCCGCATCTGCGCGCGTTTCTCGAATGCCTGCCGCCGCCGCTCGCCGGCACACTATAAGCGCACGCTTATAGAAGCATAAGCATCGCGTCTTGGACTCGACGCCCCCCGCTTCTTATTATCGAAACTCAGGCGCCCTGTCTCGCGGGGTGCCGCCGGCAGCGCTCACCGCTGCCGGCCGATAACTATGCAGCGACGGCACTGTCCGTCGCCATGAAGCGGAGACAGCATGGGTCACTTCGATGAAGCAGCAACCATGCGAAAGGTTTACAAGCGGCTCGTGCCGCTCCTTTTCTGCATGATGTTTTTCAATTATCTGGACCGTATCAATATCGGTTTCGCCGCACTCGACATGAACTCGGACATGGGCTTCGACCCGGCCGTGTTCGGCTTTGCGGGCAGTATTTTCTTTGTCGGCTACATGCTGCTGGAAGTGCCCAGCAACCTGTTGTTGCACCGCGTGGGCGCGCGCCGCTGGATCGCGCGCATTCTGCTCACGTGGGGCGCCGTTGCGGCCGCAACGGCCTTCGTGTTCAACGCGTCGAGCTTCTACGTGCTGCGCTTTTTGCTGGGCGTGATGGAAGCGGGCTTTCTGCCCGGTATCGCCGTGTATCTGACCTACTGGTTTCCGGAGCGCTACCGCGCCCGCGCCGTGGGCGGGTACATCATCGCGGGATCGTTCTCGGCCGTGCTGGGCGGCCCGCTTTCGACCGCGGTCATGACTTGCGCGAACGGCGTGCTGGGCATGCACGGCTGGCAGTGGATGTTCATTATCGAAGGCGTGCCCGCCATGCTGCTCGGCCTCGTCACGCTGCGCATCATGACTGAGCGCCCGGCGGACGCCGACTGGCTTTCGGCGCAAGAGAAGCGATGGCTCGAAGCCACGCTCGCCACGGAGCGCGAGGCGCTGGGCGGCCATCGGCATTTCCCGCTGCTGAAGGTGGCGAGCGATATTCGCGTCTGGAGCCTCGCCTGCCTGTTCGGCTGCGCGCTGGTCGGCATTTATGGGCTGTTCCTGTGGCTGCCGCAGATCGTGAAAAGCCTTGGCCACCTCAACAATATCGAAGTGGGCTTCCTCTCTGCCGCGCCGCCGCTGCTGGGCGTGCTGGGCACGTACCTCGTGAGCCGCAGCTCGGACCGCACCGGCGACCGCAAGTACCACCTCGCATTCGTCTACGGCATGAGCGCACTGGCGATTGCGGGCAGCGCGTATGCGCCGAATCTGCTGCTGGCGTATGCGCTGCTTTGCGTGACGGGCCTTTTCATCTATGCGGGCAACCCGCTGTTCTGGAGCCTTGCCGCTTCGTTCAGAACCGGTGCGGCGGGCGCGGCGACGATCGCGCTCATCAACACGATCGCCCAGTTCGGCGGCGTGGTGGGGCCGTGGACCATCGGTCTCGTGCGTCACGCCACCGGCAGCTTCAAGCTCGCGCTGCTCACCATTGCCGCTTTCCTCGTGGTCGCCACGCTCATCGCCATCGTGATGCGCGTGAAGCCCGCCGAGCGCGGCGCCTCGAATCCGGCGCTCGTTGGCCACGACGAAGCGACGGAAAGCTGATCTCAATCGTCCGTCCACCTGATGGAATTGCTACATGATCATTGATTGCCACGGTCACTACACGACCTCGCCTCCGCAGCACGAAGCCTGGCGCGCCAAGCAGATCGCCGCGCTCAAGGACGGCACGCCAGTGCCGCCGCGCCCGTCGATCAGCGACGACGAGATTCGCGCAAGCATTGAAAACGGCCAGCGCCGCATTCAGCGCGAGCGTGGCACGGACCTGACGATATTCTCCCCGCGCGCCGCGGGCATGGGCCACCACCAGGCGGGCGCAGCGGCGAATGCGCTGTGGTCGGCCGAATGCAACGATCTCGTGCATCGCGTGTGCGCGCTGTTCCCGCAGCATTTCGTGGGTGTTTGCCAGTTGCCTCAAGCGCCGGGCGTGACGCCGGAAAACTGCATTCCCGAGCTGCGCCGGTGCGTGGAGGAACTGGGGTTCGTCGGCTGCAACCTCAACCCGGACCCCTCGGGCGGGCACTGGTCGGGGCCGCCCGTCACGGACCGCTCGTGGTATCCGCTGTACGAGGCCATGGTGGAGCTCGACGTGCCGGCGATGATCCACGTTTCGTCGTCGTGCAATCCTAACTTTCATGCGACGGGCGCACATTACCTCAACGGCGACACCTCGGTATTCATGCAGCTGCTGCAGGGCGACCTGTTCGCCGACTTCCCGACCTTGCGCTTCATCATCCCGCATGGCGGCGGCGCGGTTCCGTATCACTGGGGTCGCTATCGCGGCCTGGCGCAGGACATGAAGCGGCCGCTCCTGAAGGACTACCTGCTCAAGAACGTGTTCTTCGATACCTGCGTTTATCACCAGCCGGGCTCCGACCTGCTCGCCAAGGTGGTTCCGGTGGAGAACATCCTGTTCGCCTCGGAGACGATCGGCGCGGTGCAGGGCATCGACCCGGAAACCGGCCACTACTACGACGACACGCGCCGCTACATCGACGCGATCGAATGGCTCAGCGAGGCCGACCGGCAACGCATTTACGAAGGCAACGCGCGTGCGGTGTACAGCCGTCTTTCCGCGCAGATCGAACAACAAACCGCACTCGAAGGAATCACGAAATGAACCAGATTGGCTGGCGCGAACACGAGTCTGCCCCGCAGGCCAGCGCAGCGACGCTCGCCGCGTTGCGCGAACTGCAGGTGTCGCTCCTGAGCGACAACATGGCGCGCTCGAGCGGCATTCTCGGCTTGCAGCCGTTCCACAGGCCCAGGCCGATGGCGGGCACGGCCGTGACGGTGCGCACGCGTCCCGGCGACAATCTCGCCATCCATCGCGCCTTCGACTTCTGCAGGCCGGGCGACGTGCTCGTGATCGACGGCGCGGGCGAGCTGACCCAGGCCCTGATGGGCGACATCATGTCGAGCTACGCGGAAAGTCTCGGCGTGCAGGGGCTCGTGATCGACGGGGCGATCCGCGACGTCGGCGCCATTCGCCAGCGCGACTTCCCGGTGTATGCGCGCGGCGTGACGCATCGCGGGCCCTACAAGAACGGTCCGGGCGAAATCAACGTGCCGGTGACCATCGGCCGGATGGTCGTCAATCCCGGCGACATCATCGTGGGCGACGAGGACGGCTTGCTCGCCATCGCGCCCGCTGATGTGGAGGCCGTCATTGCGGGCGCGCGCCGGCAGGGCGAGAAGGAGGCCGCCGCCTTGCAGGCGATCGCCGAAGGGCGCTTCGACCGCGCATGGGTGATGCCGCACATCGAGCGCATGAGAAGCGGCGCCTGATGAACCCAGGCGGCATCAGGCGTTAAGATGCGCGCTGGAGCCCGTGCTCCCTCGCTCAACCGCAGATCCACTCTTGTTCCATGACCCGATACCTTGACGCTGCCGCGCTGCGCGAACTCGCCGAACACGCGGAGCAAACCGACGCGCCGCCTTGCACCTGCACGAAAACGCCGCTGGATGGCTGGCAATCGCAGCCGCTCTCGCTCGACGAGCGGCAACTGGAACAGATCGGCACGCTCGTTGGCGCGGACGAAGCCGAACCGACCTTCGCCGAACATCTGCCGGGAGAGACGGGCTACTGGTCGGAGAATGCGCCGATCGCGCCCCGGTACTTTCCGTATAACCGTTGCGGCGTGTGGAAATGCACGCTGTGCGGACGCCTTTATCTTCGTTATACGGAAGGCGGCGGCTATTTCGTCGATCAGCGCATCCGCGCCTTGAAAGCGCGTTTGATCGAGGATGTGCCGCTTTGAACTTCTGATTCCCGCGCGCTTATATTCCTGGTGAATCAAACAGAGGTCAGGCTTTTCCCTGGCCTCTATTGCATTTCTGGCGGATCAACATTCGAACGACCGCCAATGTCGCTTTCGACTTCACAACCGAATCTTACATGCGCGCGCCGTTCGCGCGGCTCAACCCGCACCTGCGTCAAACCCCGCATTTCGATGTGCCCTCGCATCAAAATCTCAACGACAAGCTGAACTGCGCGCTTCAAGGCCATCGTGGCACTGCAGGTGCAGGAAATGGCGCGGCGCAGCACGCCGAAATGATTTCCTCGATCTGATCAATTCTGAGTTTCATTCCAGAAGTAAAGCAATGAATCGAAACTTACTGGGCGCGTTGATTCTATTCGTCGAGAAGTTTCTTTAGCCATACATTCATAGCCGCTTTTAAATAGAAACGATCAATTTCTTTGCTGTGCATTATTACCGCTCCTTGCGCATCCTTACGTCCATATCGAAGCCCGCCGTTCGGCCGCTTCAAGAAAATGGATGACGTGAGCCGCGGTGCGATGACGTTTCATCGAGGCGCTCCCGCAGATTCCGTGAAGCATTCGCGTGTTGATCCAACTGTTCTGCTGCTCAAAGGAGCCGACTGATGAATAAACCCTTATTGGCCTTTCTACTCGCGGCGACGGTGGCCGTTGCCGGTTGCGGAGGCTCGGACTCCTCGAGTTCCAACCCGGCGTCGGCCGCGGCCACACCGTCCGCGCCCAAACTGCTCTCGAACATTGTCGTGCCCAATACGACGAGCCCGGCGTTCAGTTTCGATATCGGCTATGTCGAAGCGGGCCGGTACTATCTGGCCGATCGCAACAACAAGTCCGTCGATGTCGTCGATACCAAAACGAAGGCGCTGCTCGCGCAGATTCCGGGCAACTTCACCGGTGCGGGCGCGAGCACCGATGCGTCCGGACCTGACGGCATCGTGGGCGTGACGGGAACGAATACGCTGTACGTAGGGGACGTCGATAGCGTGAAGATCGTCGACACGTCCGCGATGCAAACGGTCAAGACGATCCCCATCAGCACGTCGGGCTCGCGCGTCGATGAAGGCTGCTACGATCCCGACGACCATCTCGTCATGTTTGCGAGCCCCGGCGACACGCCGCCCTACGTGACCTTCATTTCGACCACGACGCAAGCTGTCGTCAACAAACTGGTATTCAACGGCTCTTCAGGCCTGGAAGCCTGCGTGTACGATCCGGCCTCGAAGAGCTTTCTCATCAACAACGACGGCACCACCGCCAACCCCGACGGCGAACTCGACGTGATCACCGCGAGTTCGGTCACGTCGGGCGCGCCTGCGGTGAGCAAGGCGTTTGCGCTCGGCAAATGCGGCCCCTCTGGCATTGCGCTCGGTCCCAACAGCGACGTGCTGATTGGTTGCGATCCTTCTGCGGGCGATCCGCTCATTACGCTGATCCTCGATCGCAATACGGGTACGCAGCTCGCGTCGGTGCCGTTCGGCGGCGTGGACCAGGTGGCTTATGATCCCGCGTCGAATCGCTACTTCCTGCCTGCGCGCCACTACGTCACGAGCGGCACCGCGGCGTCTTCGGGCTTTACCCCGACCATGGGTGTGATCGACGGTGCGACGCGCAAGCTCATTTACACCGTGGCGGTGGGGACAGGCGCGCACTCGGTAGGCATCGACAGCGGCCTCGGTGAGGTGTTCGTGCCGTACCAACCCGGGTCGGCGGCATTCCCGAATGGCGGGATATCGGTGTTCTCGACGCAGTAGAGGCAAAGTTTCAGGCCTTGCCTGGCGCTCAGCCAGCGGACGTGAGGAACGTCCGCTGGCTTTTTTTGCTTTTCCGATTCCATCGGCCCTTCGCGAACTTACGGTTATGATGTTTCGCACCGTGCGGGCTCCGCGAGCCCGCACACATTCCAACATCATTCAACCAGCGCATGGGTATTCGGGAACTCGCCAAAGTACTGAAACTGTCTGTTTCGACCGTGTCGCGCGCCTTGAACGACAGCGACGAGGTGAGCGCCGAAACGCGCGAACGTGTGCGCGCCGCCGCGCTCGAGCATGGCTACGCGCCAAGCAAGTCGGCCGCGAGCCTGCGCCGGGGCAGGCTCGACATCGTCGGGCTGATGCTGCCGGTGCGGCGCGAGGAAGAGACCTACACGCTCGGCATTTTCATGAAGCTGGCGGACGGCCTGCAGTCGGTCCTGTCGCGCCACGGCATGGACCTCGTCATGTACTCGAGCGAGTCGTGGGACGACGAGTTCGCGCGGCTGCGGCGCATCGTCGATCGCCGTCACGTGGACGGCGTGATTCTCGCGGGCACGCGGCGGCACGACGAACGGCTCGACTACGTCGCGAGCCGCCATTTCCCGTTCGTGGCGCTGGGCCGCAGCGAGTCGGGCGGAAAGCACGCATGGGTCGATCTCGACTTCGAGGCGGCCGCCAGGGAGGGTGTCGAGCGGCTCGTCGCGCAAGGGCATCGCCGTATTGCGCTCGCCATTCCCGGTGGCGATGCGATGCAGGCGCATATCTACCTGCAAGCCTGGAAGAAGGCGATGAAGAAGCACGGGCTGCCGGTGCCCGAAGGGTTCGTGCAGCGCAATGAACTCTCCGAGCGCGGCGGCTATCTCGCGACCGAGGCGCTGCTCAAGCTGGGCGTGCCGCCCGATGCGCTCATGTTCCAGAGCGACTGCATGGCGATCGGCGCGTATCGCAAGCTGCACGAAACGGGCCGGGCGCCGGGCCGCGATCTGGCGATTTCGGGCGGCGTACTGGCGGGCGAAGTGTCGGAGTACCTCGCGCCGCGCCTCTCCGGTTTCACGCTCGACGCCTATGGGCTGGGACAGCGCCTCGCGCAGGCGCTGCTCGCGCAGTTCCCCGACCTTGGCGACACCTACCGCGCCGCGCGCGAGCCGTTGCTGTGGCCGCTGACGCTGCGCGAGCGCGACGACGACACGGTGACGTCCGAGGCCGCGCAACGCTAGTCCGCGCCCGCCGCCATCGGCATTGCGGTTTCCGCGAATCGGCATTGTGATTTTCGCAGGCAGCTTGACAGCGCTATCTGCAGAAGCAACTATTTGCCTGTTTCCGGAAACGTTTCCGGAAAATGCGGTTGCAGCGGCACGGGCCCCGCCTGGCCCCAGAAAAGAGCCTGGAAGAAAGCGCGATTCCCAACGCGCGAAAACGGAGACAGCATGAAGAAGCTACTTGCCGCATCCGCGGCCATTGGTTTGGCATTCTCGCTTTCCTGCGCGTCGCTGCATGCCGCGACGCTCTCGGTCTGGGCCGTGGACGAGCCCGACGACTACACCGCGAAGATGGCGCAGGAATTCGGCAAGCTGCATCCCGATGTCCATGTGCAGATCCGCAAGGTGGGCTTTGCGGCGCTCAACGACGAAACCATGCGCGCCGTGATGTCCGGCAACATGCCGGACGTCGTGCCGATCGACAACCCGAACACGGCGATGTTCGCTTCGAAGAACGCGCTGCTCGATCTCGACCCGTACCTCGCGAAGTCGAAGGTCATCGACGCGAAGCAGATCTTCCCCGGACCGCTCAAAAACGCCACCTGGAACGGCAAGGTCTATGCGATTCCGCGCGGCACGAACACGCTCGCGCTGTACTACAACAAGGACATGTTCAAGGCGGCCGGGCTCGATCCCGAGCACGCGCCGCAGACCTGGGATGAACTCTATACGGACGCACAAAAGCTCACGGACGCAAAGAAGGGCGTGTACGGCCTCGCGTTTTCCGCCATCAACACGGAGGAGGGCGTGTTCCAGTTCCTGCCGTTCGTGCAGGCTGCGGGCGCGGACTGGGACCGCATGAGCGACCCGGGCGCCGTGCGCGCGGCCGCCTTCTGGCAGAAGCTGCTCGACAGCAAGGTCGCGTCGCCGGACACGCTCACGCATAGCCAGTCGGAGGCGGCGGCCACCTTCATCAACGGCAATGCCGCGATGGACGTCGACGGGCCGTGGGAGCTGGGCGCCGTGGAAAAGGGCGCGAAGTTCAAGTGGGGCGTGGCGCTCCTGCCGGTCGAGAAGGCGGGCGGCCCGCGCGCCTCGGCGCTCGGTGAGCAGAATCACGCGATCCTGCGCGGCGCGAAGAACCCGGACGTGGCCTTCCAGTTCCTCGAGTACATGTATGCGCAGCGCGGCCGCGACTGGAACGAATTCGGCATGCTGCCGCCGTCGAAGGACACCGTGACGCCGGACCCGAAGTGGCCGCAGGCGTACAAGGTCTTCAACGAGCAGATGCAGTACGCGCGTCCGCGCGGTCCGAACCCGAACTGGCCGAAAATTTCGAAGTCGATTTCCGACGCGATCCAGTCCGTGCTGACGCATCAGGCCACGCCGCAACAGGCCATGGCGGCCGACGCGCGGACTGTCCAGGCCGCAGCCAGGTAAGCAGACCGAAGTATGGCATCGAGGTTGTTGCCGCCCGGGGAACTCCGGTTCGTCGGGCGCCGTCCCGCCTTTGAGCGAAGAACGCCATGAACACACTTTTGCACCGTGCTCCGCGCGACCCGGCAGCGGGATTCCTGCGCCGCTTGCCGCGCGCCCATGCCTTCGAGATCTCGCTGGCGGTGTTCGCACTGCTGTATCTGCTGGTGTTTGCGGGGCTGCCGCTGATCTACAACATCGTCCTGTCGTTTCAGCAGGTCGATCTGATGGCGCCCGCCACGCTGTTGCGGCCGTTCGTCGGGCTCGCGAACTATCGCGATGTGTTCAGTCGCCCCGAGATGCGCCAGGTGATCGTGAACACGGTGCTGTTCGTCGGGCTCTCGCTCGTTTTCCAGGTGGTGATCGGTTTTCTGCTGGCGCTGCTGTTCGCGCAGGACTTTCCGTTCGCGAGCCTCATGCGCGGCCTGTTTCTCGCGGGCTGGATCATGCCGGGTCTCGTGGTCGGCGTGATCTGGAAGCTGATTTTCGCAGGCGATTATGGCGTGCTCAATCATGTGCTGATGCAGACGCACATCCTGCAGGAGAAGATCTTCTGGCTCTCCGATCCGCACTGGTCGCTCTATGCAGTGATCGCCGCGAACGTGTGGCTTGGCGTGCCGTTCAACATGCTGCTGCTTTCGGTCGGGCTCGCGGCCATTCCGGCCGACCTCTACGAAGCGGCCGAACTCGATGGCGCAAATGCGCTGCAGCGTTTCATCGGCATCACGCTGCCGATGATGAAGGCCACGCTCGGCGCCGTGATCGCGCTGGGCGCGATTCTCACGATGCAGCAGTTCGACCTGATCGCGGCGCTCACGCAAGGCGGCCCGGCCAATTCGTCGCTGGTCGCGCAGTACTGGTCGTGGCAGCTTTCCCTGCAGACTTTCGAGGTGTCGGCGGGCTCGGCGGTGGCCACGGTCATGCTGGTGCTCGTGCTGATCGTCGCGGTGATCTACGTGCGCTCCACGCGCAACGAAAGGATGGTCTGAGATGAGGCGCTCAACCGGGACGAAGCGCTACGTACTGTTCGTCATCGCGCTGTGCGTCACGGCGGTTTATCTGTTCCCGCTCTACTGGATGTACATCACCGCATTCAAGAGCGCGAGCGAGATGTTCCAGTATCCGCCCACGTTCTGGCCGCAGCATCTGCAATCGCACCTGTGGCAGGTGTTCAGCAGCAGCGGCATGGGCAACTTCCTGTGGAACTCGTTCGTGACCGCATGCGGCACGGTGGCGGTGACCGTGTTCGTCGGCACCGGCGCGGCTTACGCGCTCGCGTTCGTGCAGAACCGCTGGACCAGTCTCGCGATCTTCGCGGTGCTGGTGCTGCAGGCGCTGCCGTCGAGCCTCATGGTCACGCCGATCTTCACGGCGTTCAAGATGCTCGGGCTGCTCGACACGCCGCGCCTCGCCATGGTGCTTGCGCAGATCACCAAGACGCTGCCGTTCTATATCGTGCTGTGCCGCCCGAGTTTCGTGCAGGTGCCGCGCGAACTGCGCGACGCGGCGCTCGTGGATGGCGCAACGCCGGCGCGCGCGTTCTTCGGCGTGATCCTGCCGCTCGCGGTGAACGGCATTCTCGTTTCGGCGATCCTCGTGTTCCTGCAATCGTTCGGCGAGTACGTCTACGCCCGCTCGCTGATTCTCGACGACCAGTATCAGACCGCCACGGTGGGCCTCTCGGCATTCGTCGGCGCGACCAAGGTCGACTGGATCGGCATCATGACCTACTCGGCCATTTTCGTTACGCCCATTCTCGTGGCGTTCATGCTGCTGCAACGCAAGATCGTCGCCGGGCTGACGGCCGGCGCGCTCAAGTAACGCATACGGAGAATCGCTGTGGATCGCATACAGATCGAGCGCCTGAGCAAGAGCTACGGAGCCGTGCAGGTATTGAAGGACATCGATATCAGCGTGCCCGAAGGGTGTTTCGTTGCATTGGTCGGCCCGTCGGGATGCGGCAAGTCCACCTTGCTGCGAACCATTGCCGGACTCGAACCGATCACGGGCGGCACGCTGCGCATCGACGGCCAGGTCGTCAACGACGTACCGCCGCGCAAGCGCGACGTGGCGATGGTGTTTCAGAGTTACGCGCTCTATCCGCACATGAACATCGAAAAGAACATGTCGTACTCGCTGCGGCTGCGCCGCGCTGCGCCGAAGGTCATTCGCGAAAGCGTCGACGGCGTGGCGCGTACGCTGGGTCTCGATCATCTGCTCGCGCGCATGCCGCGCCAGCTGTCGGGCGGCCAGCGTCAGCGCGTGGCGATGGGCCGCGCCATCGTACGCAATCCGAAGGTTTTCCTGTTCGACGAACCGCTCTCGAATCTCGACGCCGCCCTGCGCGTGCATATGCGCACGGAAATCCGCAAGCTGCATCAGCGACTCTCGGCGACTTCGGTGTACGTCACGCACGACCAGATCGAGGCGATGACGATGGCCGATCACGTGGTCGTGATGCGCGCAGGCGAAGTCGAGCAGCAGGGCGCGCCGCTCACGCTCTATCACCGGCCGGCCAACCGCTTTGTCGCGGGTTTCATCGGCTCGCCGTCGATGAACTTCATCGAAGCCGTGATCGGGCCGGACGGGCGCAGCGTGCAGTTCGGCGGCACGCAAGGCGGGGGCCTGCAGACGCTCGACCTGGGTCGCGCGCTGCCGGCGGGCGCCGAGGTCTGGATCGGCCTGCGTCCCGAGCATCTGCGGTTGCACCGCGAGGCGCATGGTCTGCGCGGCGTGATCGACACTGTGGAGACTACGGGCTCCATGAACTTCATCGCGGTGAAGCTCGACGGCGTCGCGGCGCCCGTGATGATCGCGCAAGCCGGCGCGTGCGCCATGCGCAGCGGCGATGCGATCGGACTCGACATGGCGGGCGAACATATCCACGTGTTCGACAGGAAGACCGAGCGGGCGCTCTAGACGCACCGCAGGTGGAGACGGATTGGCTGTTCAATGAGCTATGAGTACATCTAAATGAAAATCAGCGATGGCAACTGGTTGATCCGGGACGGCCTGAACGTCTCGTACTCGGCGTCGCCGCACAGCGTGGAGATCGTCGGCGACGAACTGCTCGTGCATGTGGCGCCCCGCGACGTGTCGAACCGCGAACGGCAGCTCGACACGGGCCTCTTCACGTGGCGCTTCTTTTCGCCGCAAAGCGGCGTGATCGGGGTGCGCGTCGAGCATTTTGCCGGCGCGCTCGACCGCGGCCCGCATTTCACGCTCCAGCGCACGAACACGGAAGTCGTCACGCACAACACCGGGACCGAGGCGAGTCTCACGAGCGGCTCGCTGACCGTGCGCGTCGTCAAGTCGGGCGACTGGTCGGTGGATTTCCTGCGCGACGGCGAGCGTATCACGGGCAGCGGCTTTCGCGCGAGCGGCCAGGTCCACGACGCCAACCAGCAGGGCGCCGCGTTCATGTTCGAGCGGCTCGATCTGGGCGTTGGCGAGAACGTCTATGGGCTCGGCGAGCGCTTTACCGCGTTCGTGAAGAACGGGCAGGTGGTCGAAAGCTGGAACCGCGACGGCGGCACGGGCACCGAGCAGGCGTACAAGAACGTGCCGTTCTATCTGACCAACCGCGGCTACGGCGTGCTCGTGAATCATCCGGAAAACGTGTCGTTCGAGGTGGCCAGCGAGAAGGTGGCGAAGGTGCAGTTCAGCGTGGCGGGCGAGCGGCTCGAATACTACGTGATCGACGGCCCGACGCCCAAAGCCGTGCTGGAGCGCTTCACGCAGTTGACCGGACGCCCGGCGCTGCCGCCCGCGTGGTCGTTCGGCCTGTGGCTCACCACGTCGTTCACCACCAGTTACGACGAAGCCACGGTGAATCACTTCATCGACGGCATGGCACAGCGCGGCATCCCGCTGCACGTGTTTCACTTCGACTGCTTCTGGATGAAGGCCTTCCACTGGTGCGACTTCGAGTGGAACCGCGAGACCTTTCCCGATCCGCAGGGCATGCTCGCGCGGCTCAAGGCGCGCGGGCTGAAGATCTGCGTGTGGATCAATCCGTATATCGCGCAACCTTCGCCACTCTTTGCCGAAGGCATGGCGAAAGGCTACCTCCTGCGCAAGCCCAACGGCGACGTGTGGCAGTGGGACCGCTGGCAGCCCGGTCAGGGCATCGTCGACTTCACGAATCCCGCTGCGGCACAGTGGTACGCGGGCCATTTGCGGCGTTTGCTGGAAATGGGCGTGGACTGCTTCAAGACGGATTTCGGCGAGCGCATTCCCACCGACGTGGTCTACCACGACGGCTCCGATCCGCAGAAGATGCACAACTACTACAGCTACCTCTACAACAAGGTGGTGTTCGACGTGCTGCGCGACGTGCGCGGCGAGGGCGAAGCGGTGGTGTTCGCGCGCTCCGGCACCGTGGGCAGCCAGCAGTTGCCCGTGCATTGGGGCGGCGACTGCAGCGCGACCTACGAGTCGATGGCCGAGACGTTGCGTGGCGGCCTCTCGCTGGGCCTGAGCGGCTTCGGTTTCTGGAGCCACGACATCGGCGGATTCGAGCACACCGCGCCCGCCGACGTCTACAAGCGCTGGTGCGCATTCGGGCTGCTGTCGAGCCACAGCCGCCTGCACGGCAGCAAGTCGTATCGCGTTCCATGGCTGTTCGACGACGAAGCCGTGGACGTGGTGCGCCATTTCACCGAATGGAAGTCGCGCCTCATGCCGTACCTGTTCGACGCCGCGCAGCAGGCGGTCGATCACGGTACGCCGATGCTACGCGCCATGCTGCTGGAGTTTCCCGGCGACCCGGCCTGCGAGCATCTGGACCGCCAGTATCTGCTCGGCGAATCGCTGCTGGTGGCGCCGGTGTTCAATGCCGCGGGCGACGTGGACTTCTGGCTGCCCGCAGGACGCTGGACGCATCTGCTCACGGGCCGGCAGGTCGAGGGCGGCAGGTGGGTGCGCGAGCGGCACGGGTTTCTGAGCCTGCCGGTCTACGTGCGGCCGAATACGCTGCTCGCGTTCGGCACCGAGGACCAGCGGCCCGATTACGACTACGCATCGCGCAGCGAACTGCACCTGTTCGAACTGGCCGATGGCGCGAGTGCGGCCGCGACGCTGCGCGACGAGCGCGGCGCGCGCGTGACCCACGTGAGTGTGACGCGGCGCGGCGACACGCTGAACGTGCGCTACGAAGGCGTGAAGGGACCGCTACCGCTGACGCTGCGGCAATGGCCCGAACTGCGCGATGTCGGAGGGTTGAAGTCGCAAGCCGGAGAACTGGGCGTGCGAGTGCAGTTGCCGACGGGCGACGAAGAGGTCGTGTTGCGCATTCAGGCTTAACAAGGCGCGACGCGAAGCATTGCGAACGCCAGAAATACAACTGGCCCGCCATCGCAACACACTGCGATGGCGGGCCAGAAGGCAACGACTACAAAGCGCGGCTTTTCAGCCGGGCAGCTTACTGCGCTGCCTGACCAGCTTGCGACGAACCGTTGTTCACGCCGCCCACGGCGCTGTTTTGCGCAGCGACGCGAGCTTCGGCAGCCTGAACGTTCGCCGGATATTCATTGGGGTTCGAACGTGCCGGATTGAAGCCGGCCTTTTCGACCTGGACCATGTCTGCACGGACTTGCGCGCGGGTCACGGGCTGGTTCGACTGGGCGAACACGGCAACGGGAGCGGCGAGGGCGGCAGCGATAACGACGGCTTGGACGAGCGATTTCATGACTAACCTCCAGATTTACTTTCTTCTTGAACTGCCTACAGGGTTGTAAGCAGCGGTGAAGTCAGTGTAGGAGGGTCGGGCACTAGGGTAAATACCTAATAGCCGAATTCACTGTTTCCGCCAGAAGAACAATCCGGGCATGACCGTGGCGCCGGCCCGCCATTTCCCGAACGAGACGGGAACGAGTGGGGTCAGACCATGCCGGGTGCGACGCCGACTGTATCGACGAACTCGGTCTTGCCCATGCCGCGCGACTTGGCCCGGTACATGGCGCTGTCGACGGCGCGCATCAGGGTTCGCGCATCGAGCGAGCGGCTGCCGCTGCCTTGCGTGAGCAGGCACACGCCGATACTGCACGACACGGTCACCGGATAGCCGGCCACGGTGCGCATGTTGGCGAGAATGGCGTGGATGCTGTTGGCGACGGTGAGCGCGTCGTTCTTGTCGTAGACGTGGCGCGCCAGCACCACGAACTCGTCGCCGCCCAGCCTCGCGAGCGTATCGCCGCGCCGCATGCGGCGCACCAGGGCCGCGGCGAAACTGCGCAGCAGTTCGTCGCCCACCGCATGCCCGAAGGAGTCGTTCACTTCCTTGAAGCCGTCGAGATCGACGAGCAGCATGGCGGTGCGATCGACTTCGCCGGCACGCGTAAAGAGCGTGCGCCTAATTGCCCGTTCGAGCCGCACGCGGTTGTAGAGCCCGGTGAGCGGATCGGTCGACGCCTGGCGTTCCAGCCGGTAGACGAGCACAGCCAGATAGACGGACGTCGCCACGATGCTCAGCGCAATGCCGAGTGCGGCCGTGATGTTGTCGCGCCACCACGGTTGCCAATGCATCAGTCCCATGATGCCGCCGATCGCCACGACACAGGAAAGGCCCAGCATGCGCTGGCCATAGCGGCAGCCCGCGCCGACCAGAAACCAGAAGGCCACCCACAGGAGCGGCAGTGCGGCCGTTCCGCCCACGGCCAGCGCGCCGGCGACGATGGCCTGATCGGCGAACGTGAAGAGCGCGAGGCGCACGGGCGAGCGCGTTGGCGCGACGGTGATCGCCACATAGGTGACGACGCCGAACGCCACATAAGCTGTGACCGCCAGAAGCGTTGCGTAGACGTGGGTCGAGCGATAGATCGAGCAGGCAACGAGGTAGGCGAGAAGCACGACGGAACCGAGTGTGATGCGCAGTACGGCCTGCTCCTTCTCTGGGTCCTTCGGAAATGCGCGAAACAACGCTTTCCCGGGCCAGGAATGTGTTTCCGTCTCGCCCATGGCAGCCCCCCGCTGTAATTCTGTATTTTGTCGCCCGGTAGTGTACCCCACACATACTGCGTGTCGAGGCGCTAAAAAACGAAATTTCGACGTGCACGATGGCGACGCGGGTGGCAATGCGACTTCGCGCCGAATGACCGATACTGTGACGCGCATCGCGTGCAATCCATCGGTTCCGAATTCGCTCGGTCAACCATCAAAGGAGGCGTCATGAGTAGGGAAGGTCTGGAAAAGCAGGGTATGTCGTGTGAGCGGCTCGCGCGGATCGAACGTTTTCTTGACGAGAACTACGTTGCGGCCGGCACGCTCGCGGGCACCGTCACGCAGGTGTGGCGGCGCGGCGAACTCGCGCTGAACTCGGTGCTGGGTCTCGCGGACCGCGAACGGCGCACGCCGATGGCCGAGGACTCGATCTTCCGCATCTATTCGATGACCAAACCCATTACGTCGGTGGCGATCATGATGCTGGTCGAGGAGTGCAGGATCGCGCTCGACGACCCCGTCAGCAAGTACATCCCGTCGTGGGAAAAACTTGCCGTGTACGCGGGCGGCTTCATGGAGAGCTTCCAGACGCGCGCGAGCGCGCGCCCGATGCGCGTGGTCGACTTGTTGCGGCATACCTCGGGGCTGACCTACGGCTTTCAGCAGAACACCAATGTCGATGCGGCCTATCGCAAGCTGAAGGTGGGCGAGCTTGCGACCGCGGGCACGCTCGATGAAATGATCGAGAAGCTGGCCACGCTGCCGCTGGAATTTTCGCCGGGCGACGCCTGGAACTATTCGGTTTCCACGGACGTGCTCGGCTATCTCGTCGGCAAGGTCAGCGGCATGGCCTTCGAGGACTTTCTGAAAACGCGGATCTTCGACCCGCTCGGCATGGTCGACACGGCCTTTTACGTGCCACCGGAGAAGGTGTCGCGTTTTTGCGCCTGCTATGCCATCGGCGCGCTCGGTTCGAAGGTCGTTTCCGAAAAAGGTCCGGAGCTGCAGGACGATCCTCACACGAGCCCGTATCGCGAGCCGCCCTCGTTCGTTTCGGGCGGCGGCGGCCTCGTTTCCACGGCGGCCGACTACATGCGCTTTGCGCGCATGCTGCTGCGGGGCGGCGAGCTGGACGGCGTGCGGCTGCTCGGGCCGAAGACCATCGCGCTGATGACCGCCAACCATCTGCCGGGCGGCGTCGACCTGCCGCGCCTCTCGCGCTCGATGTTCACCGAAGCGGCTTACGAAGGCGTGGGCTTCGGGCTCGGCTTCGCCACGACGATTGCGCCCGCATCCACGCTGATTCCGGGCAGCGCGGGCGACTTCTTCTGGGGCGGCGCGGCCAGTACCTTCTTCTGGGCCGATCCTCGCGAGGACATGATCGTGTTGTTTCTCACCCAGCTCCTGCCTTCGACCGCGTACCCGATTCGCCGGCAGTTGCGCACGCTCGTTTACAGCGCGATTACGGAGTGCGAACGCTGAGCAGCGCGTTTAGCTGCGCGAGTGGCAATGAAAATATAAGAGGCCTGTTACCTGGATTTTGGCGGTTGTTGTGGGGGGTGGGGCGGCCCCCGAGCCGGGCAGCCGCCATTATCCTGCTCTCGAGGGCCGAGACTCAGTGACGCTTGCCCAGCATCTCCAGCAATGCCTTGGCGGCCGGCCCGGACGACGCGGGATTCTGCCCGGTGAGCAGTAGCCCGTCTTCGAGCACATACGGCTGCCAGTCGGGGCCCTTCGAATAGTTGCCACCCTTCGCCTTGAGTTCGTCTTCGACGAGGAACGGCACCACCTTGGTCAGGCCAACCGCTTCTTCTTCGCTGTTCGTAAAGCCCGTGACCGACTTGCCGTTGACGAGCGGTTTGCCATCGGGACCCTTCACGTGCCGCAGCACGCCGGGCGCGTGGCAGACGAGATCGACGGGCTTGCCGGCTGCGATCGTGCGCTCGATCAGGCTGATAGAGTCAGGGTCTTCTGCGAGATCCCACATCGGACCGTGGCCACCGGGGTAGAAGACGGCGTCGAATGCGTCGTGGGCGACGTCCTTGAGCTTTGCGGTGTTGCCCAGATCCGCCAACGCAGCCGGGTCGGCTTCGAAGCGACGCGTCAGGTCGGTCTGAAAGTCCGGCTCGTTGCTCTTGGGGTCCAGCGGAGGTTTGCCGCCCTTGGGCGACGCGAGCACGATCTGTACGCCGGCGTCCTTGAACACGTAGTACGGCGCGGCGAGCTCCTCAAGCCAGAACCCGGTCTTGCGTCCCGTATTGCCCAGCTCGTCGTGCGAAGTCAAAACCATCAGAATCTTCATGACGCTCTCCTTGAATACGTACGTTTTCACAACGAATTGCGCGCGGCCCGCTCTCGAGCGGGCCGCGCGCGCTTACTTGATGAGTCCCTTCTGTCGTCGATAGACGTCGGTAGGCAGGCCGCCCCATCCCCAGTTTTCCGTTGGCACTTCCTCGATGACGACGAAGGTCGCCTCCAGCGGTTTGTTCAGCACGTCGAGCAGGAGCTGACTCACGCCCTTGATGAGCTGGGCCTTTTCTTCCGCCGTGACGGAGTCCGTGCCGGGCCGTGTGCCCTCGCGTGTAACCTGAATTGTGACGATCGGCATTTCGCTTTCCTCGATGGTGATCGTTGCAGGGAGCGCCGGCGAGCGGCGCTCCCTCGTCGGCCCGGTGGGGCCCCGTGGAGCGCAGTGCGCCCGCAGTGCGCCTTTAGTGGCCGGCGACCTGGCCGCCGTCGACGTGGAGGATTTCGCCCGTCACGAAGGGCGCCGAGTCGAGATAGAGGATGGCGTCGACGATGTCGCTCATCTCGCCCATATGTCCCATCGGGTGCAGCGCGCCGAGTGCGGCGTGGGTTTCGGGCGCGTGCATCGGCGACTTGATGATGCCGGGCGATACCGCGTTGGCGCGAATGCCGCGCTTCGCATATTCGATCGCCAGCGAGCGCGTGGCGGCGGCGAGACCGCCCTTGCTCAGCGAGGCCAGCACTGACGGCACGCCGTCGATCGCGTGATCGACGAGCGTCGTCGTGATGGTGAGGACGTGGCCGCTCTCGTGCTTTTCCATCTCGGCAATCGCGAGTTGCGTGATATGGAAGAAACCGTCGAGGTTGGTGCCCTTGATTGCCGCGTAGTCTTCCGCCGTGTATTGCGTGAACGGCTTCGCGATGAAAATGCCCGCGTTGTTGATGAGCGTGTCGACGCGGCCAAAGCGTGAGACGGCGGTTTCGATGACACGGCGCGCCGTGGCGGGGTCGGCGATATCGCCGGCCACTGCGACGAGATCGCTATCGTCAGTCTGTTTGATGTTGCGCGAGGTCGCGACCACCTTGTGGCCGAGTGCCCGGAATGCCCTGGCGGTTTCGGCGCCGATTCCTTGCGATGCGCCAGTGATCACGATGACTTTGGGGGATTGACTCATATGAACCTCGAAGTAAGTTGGACTCTGTTTCTGATCGGGCTTGCTGCTCCGATGTCGATCAATTTACGCATCCACGCCCCCGCTTTGAATACAGGACGCGGACAAACAGTTGTGAGTCGCAGGAACAAATGAGAGCAGGCTGGGCGCGACGGCGTGCGGCGGAAAATGACACGCGAAAGACGTCTATTTAACTTTGGATAACTGACTAAAAAGGGCGGACCCAGTTGCGTGGCTGCTCACACGCGGCTTGCTGCGTGGTTCAGGAGGTCTGCGCGCGCGGATCGTGGTCGAATTCGAGCCTGATCCCGCCCGGTTCGTACACCATGGTATGGCGTTTCGGCCCCGGACCGAGTTTTTCGGGCGCAAATTCAACTTGCACGCCCGGCCAGGCGGACACGCGCGAGAAGATATCGTTGAGCGCTTCTTCGCTGCCTACGCGCAAGGCAAGATGGTGCAGGCCCACATGGGTCTTGCGGTCGAACTCGACGAGGCGGCCCGGATCGGTCACTTGCCAGAGGGTCAACATGACGTGCCCGTCCGAAACGAACGCCGCAGGGTAACTGGGTCTCTCTCCGACCTGCTTCCAACCGAGGCAGTTCACGAAGAAGTCACGGGTGAGGTTCAGATCGCGCACGGTGAGTCCGACGTGATCAATGCCCAACGTAAGCGGTTTGTCAGTCATGCTTCGATTCTCCTGAATAAAGTGCGCGTCGATCTGGAGTTCCTCGCCTCACGGCTCAAACCTTCGCCGAAACAATATAGCTGCCAGCAACGACGCCGATCATTGCTTGCCGTTCACATCACTTTTTACATGGTGTATCGCGTTGGGCGCAGACGGCGGTTCGGCGGCGTATCTGGGCGCTGCTGCGTCTCTCGCGGCTTCGGAAACTCGCTTGCACACATCTGCAATGTCAGATATATTCCGCATCAGATATCGAGGAGGGAAATCGATGAACGATCCCGTGAATGAAGATTTCGAGCGCACGCAGAAGCTGGTGTTCGCGCTGGGTCAGGCGCATCACCTGATGGCCACCGAACTCAGGGCAGGCCTCAAGGACGCAGGGCTGAACCTGCAGGAGCGCGGCATTGTGCTGACGCTGGCCAGCGGTAGCGCGAAAACGCCGGCAGCACTGGCGAAGCTGCTTGGCGTCCACCCGGCCCGGATGACCCGCGTGCTGGACAAGCTCGAAGCCAGCGGGCTCGTGGAGCGTGCTCGCAATGGCACGGACCGGCGGCTCGTGGACGTTTCGTTGACGCGGGAGGGCCACCTGGTCGCGGCGCGAAATACAGATGTCGCGCCTGGCGCCTGGAGCGAGCGGCTCTCGCACCTCTCGAAGTCCGACTTCGACGCCTTGAGCACGCTGCTGTTCAGATTGCTTCATGGCTAGGACGGCATTTTTTTGCCCAATTATCAGACATGTCAGATAACTGCCCGTGGTTGACGGGACATTCGCATCCAGACGAGAGAACCTAAGATGAATTCATCGACTAACCCAGGCGGGCCGCCCCAGTTGACTGGCGCGAAATTCGCACTTGGCACCTTCGCCGTGGCGCTCGCCACCTTCATGAACGTGCTGGATTCGTCGATCGCAAACGTTGCGATTCCCACGCTCTCCGGCAACCTCGGCGTGTCGATCGACGAAGGCACGTGGGTCATCACGCTCTTCGCCGCGGCCAATGCGGTGTCGATTCCGTTGACCGGGTGGCTTACGCAGCGCGTGGGCCAGGTCAAGCTGTTCGTCTGGGCGATCCTGCTGTTCGTGCTTTCATCGGCAGCGTGCGGCATGGCCCCGAACCTGCTGATACTGCTGGTCGCCCGTGTCATTCAGGGCGCCGTGGCGGGGCCGCTGGTGCCGTTGTCGCAAGCCTTGCTGCTCGCTTCCTTCCCCAAGGAAAAGAGTTCGAACGCGCTGGCGCTGTGGGCGATGACCGCAACCGTCGGACCGATCGCGGGCCCGGCGCTCGGCGGCTGGATCACCGACAGCTACAGCTGGTCGTGGATCTTCTATATCAACGTGCCGGTCGGCCTCTTTGCCGCCGGCGTGGTATGGGCGATCTACCGCGACCGCGAGACGCCGGCACGCAAACTGCCGATCGACAAGGTCGGGCTGATCTCGCTCATCGCCTGGGTCGCGCCGCTGCAGATCATGCTCGACAAGGGCAGGGATCTCGACTGGTTCAGCTCGCCCGTCATCTGGGCGCTCACCATCGTCGCTGCGGTCAGCTTCGTGTTTTTCCTGATCTGGGAATTGACTGAGGAAAAACCGATCGTCAATTTGCGGCTGTTCACCAGGCGTAACTTCCTCGGCGGCACGATTGCGATTTCCGTCGCGTATGCGATCTTCTTTGCAAACCTCGTGATCCTGCCGCAGTGGATCCAGGGCTTTCTCGGCTACCGCGCGGTGGATGCGGGGCTCGTTACCGCGCCTCTGGGGATTTTCGCGGTGATCCTGGCCCCCATGATGGGCAAGGTCATGCCGCGCTCCGATCTGCGGGTGCTCGCCACCCTGGCGTTCGTTGGCTTCGCCGCCGTGTTCTTCATGCGCTCGAACTACACGACTGGCGTGGATGCCTGGACGCTGATTCTGCCGACGCTGCTGCAAGGCATTCCCACGGCGCTGTTCTTCACGCCGCTCACCGGCATCATCCTCTCGGGTCTGCGGCCCGACGAGATTCCGGCGGCTGCGGGTCTGTCCAACTTCGCGCGCATTTTTGCCGGCGCCGTAGGCACGTCGCTCATGAGCAACGCATGGAACGACCGCACGATCCTCCATCACGCCCGGCTCGCCGAGCAGACGAGCGTGGAGAATCCGGCTTTCACTGGCGCCATTGCGCACCTGCAGGCGACGCTGGGTGGCGGCATTCCGAAGGCCACGGCCTTTTACGCAACCTCGCTCAACGCGCAGGCCACCATGCTGGGGTTGAACGACATCTTCTGGATCTCGGCGGTGATCTTCGTCGTCATCATCCCGCTGATCTGGGTGACGAGGCCGGTCAAGGGCGGTGGCGCGGGCGCGGCAGCCGCTGGCGGACACTGAATCCTGCAGTTGAACCCGGTTCAGACGGCAATGCACTAGCGTGTTTATCTTGACAGTATCTGATAATGCAGATATTGTGCTGTTCAACACGGAGGATGTCGCGATGGACCACTATACGACGAAAAATTTCATGCTTACGGAAAGTGTCGGTTTCAGGATCGTCAAGGCGCGCAACGTGATCGTCGCGGAAATGGACGCGGCGCTCAAGGACCTCGGGATCACGGGCCAGCAAATGGGCATTCTGGTTTCCCTGATGCAGGATGTGGCGACCACGCCGTTCGAACTGTCGAAGTTGCTCGGCATCGATACGGGCCTCATGACGCGGATGCTGGACAAGCTGGAAACGAAGGGTCTGCTGGAGCGTTCCCGCGACGCAGACGACCGTCGTGTGGTCAATCTGCACCTCACGGCAAAGGGACTCAAAACGGCGGAGCAGATTCCGGAAGTCGCGCCGCAAGTGTTGAACGCACGCCTGCGCAAATTCACCAAGGCGGAGTTCGCCGAACTGAACCGCCTGCTTCGCAAGTTCGCAGACGACTAAACGGTGCGGCCGTGGTGCCGCGCTTTTTTTCGGCCATTAATCTGATATGTCAGAAAATGAAATCTCAGACTTCTAGAGCAAGCATCGGTGCCCGTACGCTGAAGCTGGGTGTATCGGCGATCGCAATGGCCACGCTGGCGGCTTGCGCCAACTACGCGGGCATCCACAGCGACAAGCAGATGGCCCAGCCGCAACAGTTCGAGACGGCGCAGAGCCTGCCGCAGGAACAGGGGCACTGGCCGTCCGCCGATTGGGTCGACCAGTTCGGCGACGCGCAGCTGAAGGCGCTGATCGCCGAAGCGCTGCAGGGCAGCCCGAGCATCGAGCAGGCCAAGGCGCGGGTGGCCCAGGCGCAGGCCTATAGCGAAACCGCGAAGGCGGGTACGCTGCCGCGCGTGGACGCCAGCTACACGCTGACACGCCAGCAGTTCAGCAGCACGGCGCTGATTCCGCCGCCGTATGCCGGCTCGTGGCAGACCGAGAACAAGGGGCTGCTCACCGCTTCCTACGATCTCGACCTCTGGGGCAAGAATCGCGAGGCGCTGCGAGCAGCCGTTTCGGAGACGGCCGCGAGCGAGGCCGACGAGGAAGTGGTCAAGCTCACGCTGGATACCTCGATCGCACGCACCTACAACCAGCTGGCGCGGCTCTACGCGCTGCGCGACATCGCGCAGGAAGAAGTCACGCGCCGCGAGCAGATCGACCGCATCACGGCGGGCCGCATTGCCACGGGCCTCGACACGCAGGTGGAACGCAAGACCGCGCAGGCGAACCTGGCGACGAGCCGCTCGCGGGTGAGCGCGCTCGACGGCAGCATTCTCACGACGCGCTACCAGTTGGCCGCGCTGTTGGGCAAGGGCCCCGACCGCGGACTCGCGATCACGCGGCCAACGCTCGGCGTGGGCGACGAGGTGCGTTTGCCGGACAACCTGCCCGCCGACCTCGTGAGCCGGCGCCCGGACATCGTCGCGGCACGCTGGCGCGTGGACGCGATCACGCACGAGGTCAAGGAAGCCAAGGCCGAGTTCTATCCGGACATCAACCTGAGCGCCGCGCTCGGTCTCGACGCGTTCGGCTTCGGCCGCTTCCTGACCGCCGCGAGCCGCACGGCGTCGGTGGGCCCCGCGGTCCACCTACCGATCTTCGACGGCGGCGAACTGCGTGCGCAGTTGAAGGGCCGCTACGCAGAGTTCGACTACGCCGTGGCCGCCTACGACCAGACGCTCATTGGTGCGCTCAGCGGCGTGGCCACGCAGCTCGCGCAGATCCATTCGAGCGATGCGCAGCTCGTCGATGCCGAAACCGCGCAGCAGGCAGCGCGCGACGCCGACCAGCTCGCGATCACGCAATACAAGGGTGGCTTGACCAATCAGCTCACGGTGCTCAACGCCGACGTCACGGCACTGAACGCCGACGAAGCCATCGCCAACCTGAAGATGGATCGCCGCGACGAGCAGATCGCGCTGGCTTCGGATCTCGGTGGCGGCTATGTCGATACTTCAGCCGATACCGGCCACCACGCCGACGTTGCCGCGCAATCCAACCCTCAAACCCATTCCGTTATTGCTGCCGCGCGTTGAACGGCACGTTTGCAAACCCGTCAGGAGAACTGAAATGAGCGAAACGATCACGACCGACCGCGAGCAGGTAGATCAACTCGGCGAGAAGAAAGGCGGCGCGCAAGCGGCCCCGGCCAACAACGACCAGCAGGGCACGCCCCCTGGCCGCCGCAAGCGCCTGATCGCGCTGCTCGGCGCCGTGACGTTGATTGCGGGCGCGGCATATGGCGCGTACTACTTCACGGAAGGCCGCTTTCACGAATCGACAGATGACGCCTACGTGAGCGGCAATCTCGTGCAGCTCACGCCGCAGGTCACGGGCACGGTGGTGGCCGTCAACACCGACGACACGCAGATCGTGAAGCAGGGCGACCCGGTTGTGACGCTCGATCCGGCCGATGCAAGAATCGCGCTGGCCGATGCCGAAGCGTCGCTCGGCCAAACCGTGCGCCGCGTGAGCGGCCTCTATGTCAACAACGACTTCTATGCAGCGAACGTGGCGCAACGCGAATCGGACCTGGCCCGCACCAACGACGATCTGCGCCGTCGCACGGCCGTCGCGGACTCGGGCGCCGTTTCCGCCGAAGACATCGCCCACGCGCGCGACGCCGTACAGGCCGCCCAGGCCGCGCTCGACGCCGCACGCCAGCAAGGGGCGGCGAATCACGCGCTGACCGATCGCACGTCGGTCGAACAGCATCCGGATGTGCAGGCGGCCGCCTCGAAAGTGCGTGCAGCGTGGCTTGCGTATGCACGCGATACCTTGCCCGCGCCCGTGACGGGTTATGTGGCGCAGCGCCAGGTGCAGGTGGGCGAGCGCGTGTCGCCCGGCACGCCGCTCCTGGCGATCGTGCCGCTCAACGGGGTGTGGGTCGACGCGAACTTCAAGGAAGTGCAGCTCAAGCACATGCGCATTGGTCAGCCGGTCACGCTCACTGCCGATGTGTACGGCTCGAGCGTGAAGTATCACGGTCGTATCGAAGGCTTTTCGGCGGGTACGGGCAGCGCCTTCGCGACGCTGCCAGCGCAGAACGCCACGGGCAACTGGATCAAGATCGTGCAGCGCCTGCCGGTGCGTATCGCGCTCGATCCACGCGAACTCGCGGCGCGTCCGTTGCGCATCGGCCTTTCGATGACGGTGGATGCCGATACGCGCGACGAGTCGGGCTCGCAGCTCGGTGCGGCGCAAAACACGCGCTATCGCACCGACGTCTTCGCACAGTACGACGCGCAAGCCGACGGCGAGATCGAAAAGATCATCAAGCAAAACGAAATGGCTGCACCGGCGACTGCGTCACAACCCTCGCCGCAACGTGTGGCTTCGCACGATCACAAGGGCAACGCGGGCTAAGGAAGTCTGGCGGCCCGGCAAAGCGCTTGCGCATCGGCGGCAAGCGCTTTGGGCACCGCCTCGCGCAGGTAATCCATGAACGTCCTGATCCTGGTGTCGAAGGAACGTTAACGTCGTGACGAACATGCAGGCATGTGTGAGCCTCGAGGTCCTGCACCGTGCCTGGCACGCCGTGGGTACTCAAATGGGCAGGTGCCGCACACAGCACGTTGTGGACATCGCCGAGCCGGTGCGACACGAGCAGCGAGTCCGGCAGATCCGGTACTAAATCAGAGGGCGGCAAACGCGGCAAGCGCGTGCAGGCGTTGGGTGGTCGTGATTTTCTGAACCCATTGGCTGCGCCAGGCGGGCGCTTCAAAGGATTCCGAAAAATATTGGGTCTCGTGAACGACCTTGCCGTCACGAAATTCCATGATGCTCACGGTGAAAGCGGATTGCCCCTGGTAGGCGATGGTGTATTCGGTTACCCAGAGATCGCCTTCGCCCTGCATGCGTCTGACTTCGAAACCGGACGGCTTGCCCGGATGATGTCCGCGCAGCGCCTGCAAATTCCTGCGCCCGAAAGTGCGTTCGCCCGATTGAGGGTAGTCGCAGATGGCGTCGTCGGCGTAGATGTCATGTTCGGCTTCGAGATCGCCGGCCGCCGACGCCTGCCAGTGCGCATTCAGCGCTTCACGTATGGACGCGTGTTGCATGAAACACCTCCGGGACAAAGTACGGCAGCACTTCGCTGTGCAACTCGTCAAGTACGTCGGCATACGGGCGCGGCGTGACTTTCGGATTCAGCGCGACGTGGCTCACGCCCGCTTCGCGTGCCGCTTCGAGAAAATGCCTGAGCGAACGGCTGCCGATGGCGAAGCCGCCCTTGATCGCGCGAAACGGGTAGTCGGGCCGCGGGTGCAGATAGAGGTAGCCGCCAAAGGCAACCGGCTTGAAGGCGTCGCGGCCCATCGACTGGGCGACCTCGTCTTTCCAGCTGCGCACGAACGCATCGAGCGCGGCGGGGCCGGGCACGAAGCCGAGGTAACCGTCCATGTGCGCCGCGATCCATTCGAGACTCTGCTGCGCCCGGCCAACGGCAATGGCCGGGGTGCGTCCGTACGGCGGCTTGGGCAGCATGTCGAGCGTGCCGCCCGATTTGCCGAACCGCGGCGAGGAGAACACCGGAAAGGGCTGCTCGCTGACCGTGCGGTACGTCTGAAACGCGTCGCGAAACCGCTCGCCACGCGTATCGAAGTCGATGCCGAAGACGGGATACTCGGAAGGTCTATCGCCGGAAGACATTCCTAACAGGAGCCTTCCGTTCGTCAACTGGTCGAGCGAATTCACCTGCTTGGCCAGCAACAGCGGTTCGCGCATCGGCAAGACGATGCCGGTCGTGCCGAGCGCGATTTCGCTCGTCACCGCTGCGAGGCTGGCGATATACACCAGCGGTTCGAAGATCTGGCCCGCATCGCCGTACGCGGGATCGTAGAACGGGATGTCGCGCATCCACAGCGCGGCCACGCCCATCGACTCGGCGCGCTGCGCCATGGCGACGTGGTCGCGCATGGTCGGGACGGGCGAGTCCGGATGCGTTTCGAGTGGCAGGATCAGGCCGACCGTGAGCGCGCCCTCGCGAAACACGCGCCGCCACGCGGGCTGCTCCGAAAGCGCATGTTCGACGGGCGCGGAAGTCTTCATGGCGGTGATTGCTGACATATCCATTGCGTTTCGCCTTGCGTTTTCCCATTTGTGAGCCAAGGGTACGCACGAACGGCGCTGACAAAAACCACCTGCGATGAATAACAGTTGATACTCGCGCTCAATAGCGCGGGGAATTCAAACGGCGGACATGCGCGCCTTGAGACGCGGCGACATGAAATCGAGAAACGCGCGCAGCTTGAGCGGCAGGGGCGCTTGCCCCGCATGTACGAGATTGACGGGCAGGGGCGCCGCTTCAAACGCGTCGAGCACGACGCGCAGCTCGTTGGCGCGAACGGCGCGTGCAACCTGGTAGGACAGCACGCGTATTAGCCCCACGCCGAGGATCGCGGCTTCGATCGCGGCGTCTGCGGTATTCACGGCAAGCCGCGAATGAACGGGTACGGACTGCTCCGACTTGCCGGAGCCGAACGCCCACGCGCGCAGGGACGCGAGCGCCTCGAAGGTAACGCATTGATGGCCGGCCAGGTCCGCGGGTTCGGCGGGCACGCCATGCTTTGCGAGATAGGCCGGGCTGGCGCAAATGACCCGGCGCACCATGCCCACGCGCGACGCGATCAACGTGCTGTCGGGCAACTCGCCGATGCGGACCGCGACGTCCGCGTGTTCATCCATCAGATGAACGACACGATCGGTCAGCAGGAGATGGATGTCGATCTCCGGATAGTGCGCGAGGAATTCTGCCACCACCGGCACCACGTGCAAGCGGCCGAACGCAATGGGCGCGGTGACCATGAGTTCGCCTTTGGGCGCGGCGTATTCCCCCGTTGCTGCGCGTTCGGCTTCGCCGATGTCTTCGAGAATGCGCCGGCACGCGGCCACGTATGCGCTGCCGGCTTCCGTCAATGAAAGCTTGCGCGTCGTGCGGTGAAAGAGGCGCGTCTTCAGGTGCGCTTCCAGTTCCCCAACCTTGCGGCTGACCGTGGCGAGTGGCATGTCGAGGCGCCGCGCGGCAGCCGAGAGACTGCCCGCGTCGGCGACCGAAACCAGGATGGCCATGGCATCGAGGCGATTCATGGACCCTATCAAATAGTGGAAGGATGAATCCTGATCGTGAGGGATTCTCTTCGTAAATGCAAGCGCGTAAACGTTCGACCTCAAACTGGATCGCGGCAAATCGCTGCTGTGGTCGCCGACATGGGGGGCGACGCGAAGGACATCGTTTTTTCGCTGATGCAAAGCGAAGCGCTCGTTCCAGCGCCTTTGACGTGGTTCGACCAGATCAGGGAACTGGAGCCGCACTACGACATGAAAGATGACCGCGCCAGCCTGCTCATTCAGCCGCCGTCACCGTCGATGTCGATCACAAGGGCATTTGGCGTCCGATCTGGGTGCCGATCGCTCACATGCGCATGAATTGCTCGACTCGCGCGGCGCAATGCGTCTTTCCGCCATGTAACAAAAGATGTTCTGGCTACGGCGTTTATCGAGTCAGGCGGCAACCCTATAGTCCTTCCGATGGCTGGGCGCGATGCGGGGCATGGGGTCCTGCGGGCCCCGCGTTGTCTCTTCATGAGCGAGCAAGAATGAAACTGATCTATGTTGGCGATCCGATGTGTTCGTGGTGCTATGGCTTTGGCAAGGAGCTTTCGGCGCTCGTCGCGCGCGTGCCGGACCTGAAACTGGAAATCGTGGTCGGCGGGATTCGCGCGGGCGCGACCGATGTGCTCGACACGGCCGGCAAGCGTTTCCGGCTGCAGCACTGGCAGCGCGTGGAAGCGCTGAGCGGCTTGCCGTTCAACCGCGAAGCGTTCATGGCGCGCGAGGGGTTCGTCTACGATACAGAGCCCGCGTGCCGCGCCGTTGTGGCGGCGCGTCGCTTCGCTAGTGGCGACGCGTTGCTTGCGGTGTTCCGTGCGCTGCAGAACGGCTTCTATGTGGAAGGGCTGGATACGACCGACGGACGCGTGTTGAGCGAAATCGCCGCATCGGCGCTGGATGCCGTGGGCGTTCAGGTGAGTGGCGACGTGTTCCACCAGACATGGGAAGCAGCGGAAACGAAAGAAGAGACGCAGCGCGATTTCGCCCGCGCGCGAGCGCTTGGCGTCGCGTCCTTTCCGACCTTGCTGCTCGAAGAACAAGGCCGGACGTACGCCGTGCATTCGGGCTATGCGAGCGTCAACGCACTCGAAGAAAGGCTCAACGAGATCGAGGGGCCGCTTGCCTGATCGTTTTGGACCGTGGTCGTTCGAAGCGGGCTGCGCAAGCGATGGTATAGCCCGCTTCGAATTTCCACGCAGCCGAGGCGGAAATCAATAAGGAGTGTGATGCAATGAACGACAGCAACGAAATCGTCGAACTTGTCCAGCGCTATTTCGATGCAACCTGGCGCGGCGATGTGGCGCAGTTGAAAACGGTGTTCGATGCGCGCGCGACTGTGGCGGGGGAAGTCAATGGCGAGCCCTACTACAAGACGATCGGCGAGTATCTCGCGGGTGTCGCAAACAGGCAATCGCCGGCCGAACTGGGCGAGCCGGTCGAAACGGAACTGCTGATGCTCGATGTTCAGAAGAACATCGCGACGGCGAAACTGCATGTCCGCATGCTGGGTTTCAATTACTACAATTATTTTTTGATTATGCGCCAGCGCGACACATGGCTCGTCATCACGAAGACGCTGACCAACGTGGCATAAGCGGCCACGCCCACGCCCCGGCGAGTTTCTGCAACCTGTTCTTTGGTAGTTAAGGGCTGCTATGGGTTGGCGCCGCGCGCATCGGTCGATGGCGATTGGGCGCACACATCGGGATGAACGAGCAGTTCACCGAGCGTGCGGATCGCTTCATCGATGCGCGCCGACCATGGATGCCCGTAATTGAGCCGTATACAGTTTTCGAATGCGCGTGACGCGGAAAAGAGCGGACCGGGCGCGACACTGATCCCGCGTTCGATCGCGAGACGATGGAGCGCCATGGCGTCGATGCGCTCGCGGAACGTAAGCCACAGAAAATAGCCACCCTCGGGCCGCGTGTACTGCGTGCCTTCAGGCAGCCATCGTCGGATCGCCTCGATCATCGCATCGCGCTGGGTCTGCATGGCCAGCCGGATCTTCTTCAAATGACGCTCGTAGCCGCCATGCTCCAGGTAGTCGGCAATGCCGGCCTGGGCGGGAATGCTGGCCGAGATCGTCGTCATGAGCTTCAGGCGCTGCACGCGTTCTGCGAAGCGCCCAGCGCTCGCCCAGCCTACGCGATAACCCGGCGCCAGGTTCTTCGAAAACGAGCCGCAGTGCATGACGAGGCCGCGCCGGTCGAATGCTATAGCGGGCGGCGGATAGTTCGGCGCGTAGTGCAGCTCCCCGTACACATCGTCTTCGATGAGCGGGACTTCGTGTTTCGCGAGCAGCTCGACGAGCGCTTCCTTCTTCTCAGCCGACAACGTGACGCCCGTGGGGTTCTGGAAATTCGTCATGAACCAGCATGCGCGGATAGGGTGCTTGTCCAGCGCTTGCGCCAGCGCCTCGAGGTCGAGCCCGGCGGCGGTATCCACGGGAATTTCGACCGCGCGCAGGCCAAGCCGTTCGATCGCCTGAAGCGCTGCGTAAAAGCCCGGCGATTCCACGGCGACGATATCGCCGGGCTGCGTGACCGCCATCAGGCAAAGATTGAGCGCTTCCAGCGCGCCGTTGGTGATGATGATGTCCTCGGCCGGCTGTGAGATGCCAACCCGCATGTAGCGCAGCGCAATTTGCCGCCGCAGGTTCTCGTTGCCGGGCGGCAGATCGACCACGGTGCTCCACGGGCTCACGCTGCGCGCGGCCTGCCCGAGCGATTTCGCGAGGCGCGACAGCGGAAACAGCAGCGGAGAAGGGAAGGCGGAGCCGAGCGGCACGATGCCGGGGCGCTTGGCGGCGTCGAGCACCGAGAACACCAGTTCGCTGATATCGACGGTGGCGGACTCGCCCGTCGTTGCGCGCGAATCCGTCTTGCTGGCCTTCGAGAGCGGCGCGACGTAGTAGCCCGAACGCTCTTCGGCGCGCACGAGGCCCCACTGTTCGAGCACGTAGTAGGCACGGGCGGCTGTGGACTGACTGACACCGTGCTGTGCAATGATTTGCCGCAGCGACGGCATGCGCGAGCCCGGCTTCAGGTTGCCGGAGCGAATCTCGGCGGCCATGCTCTGCGCGAGGCGTTCGTAGCGTGTCATGCGTGCCGGTTCTTCCAAAGAGGTCAGGGGTGGACTCGTGCTTCGAGCGATTTTCTCATGGTGCGCGCGACCGCGAATCCGATCTGCTACGGTCAATTATGCGTCGACTGCTTCTATACGCGCTTGCTGCGAGGGCGGATCATTGCGGCCAGTGCGCATCGCAGTCCGGGTCTGTTCTCCCGGGATGCGCCGGGATTACTGCGCGAGTGCCTGGATCATCACCTAAACCCGCAGAGCTTGCGGCTCTTTTTGCCTGTAGCGTGGCAAGCCTTTCGCCCCGGTGTGTGAGCACCGGGGCGTTTCTTTTTCGGGTTCTGCCAGTCGTGAACCGGCTGCGTCGCTCGAATCGTTCGTAACTGCTGCTTTTTTTGTCAGTGCGCAAGGTTGAATATCAGGCTATCCGATCGACCTGATCGACGTAACCGGAGTCAATGATGGAACTCGTTCAAATGATGCGCATGGTCCTGTGGAGCTTTTTCGGCGTGCGTAAAAGCGCGTCGCACGAAGCCGATTTGGCCAGCGTGAACTTCAAGTGGCTGCCGTTCGTGGCGGTCGCGCTGGCCGCGATGATCGGGGCTTGCATACTGGGTGTCGTGCTGCTGGTCGCGCATTCTACGGGCACCGCACAAGGCTTCTAAGCATCCGGTTTTGCCGAAAACCTGGGGCGCCGGCGAAGCATCGTGAGAGCTGAACGTAAGATTGTTCGGCGTTTCATAACGGTGATTTCGTCCGCGCCGCGTTGATCTTTGTGGTGCCGCGCGTAATCTGACTATCAAGAGGCGCTGCATTTCACGCGACGCGATTCACCCAGTTTTCAGGCAAGGAGTATGAGATGGATATCCTCAATCTCGCTCGAGAATCCGGCATGACGGTTGTGCTCGATGCACGCATCGGCCAGCAGGAATACCACTCCGTTCACAGCAGCGTGGCCGCGTTGGAACGGTTCGCCGCGCTGCTCGAGGCGCAACGGCAAGCCGAATCCGGCAAGCGGGTCTGATTGAATCGCGACGACAAGCGCCACGCTTCACTCAAACAGATTGAAGCCATCACGAAACATCATTTGAAGAGATTTTTGGTTCGACCTATTGTGAAGTTCACGAGAAGCGGCAGCCCCCGGTGGATCGACGGCGATATCACGGGCGAGGGCATGCCGGACACCTTCCATGGACGGAGACAATCGGATGAACCCCACGACCCTGCATGGGATTCGTAGCAATCCCCTGTTCGCCACGCTGGTCAAACGCCGGCGCAGATACATTGCCTGCCTGACCGCCATCACGCTGATTCCCTATTGCGGCTTCATCGTGCTGGTCGGATTCGCCGCCGCTTTGCTGGCCATCCGGCTTTCCGCAGACAGTATCGTCAATATCGGCTGGCCGATCGGCGTCGCGCTGATCGTCGGCAGCTGGTGCCTCACGGGCTTGTACGTTCGCCGCGCCAATGGCGAATTCGACGCGCTCACTGCCCAGATCCTGGCGGGAGCGAACCCATGAAGCGCGCCAGTCTTGCTCTCGTCTTCCCGCTCGTGCTGGGCGTCGCGACTCACGCGGCGGCCGCGGAGGTCCTGCACGGCGTCGAACAGCGTCCCCTCAATCTCACGGCGATCGCGATGTTCCTCGTCTTCGCCGTGGCGACGCTGGGCATCACGTACTGGGCGGCGTCGCGCACCCGTTCGATGGACGACTTCTACACCGCCGGGGGCGGCATCACCGGATTCCAGAACGGCATGGCGCTGGCCGGCGACTATATGTCGGCGGCGGCGTTGCTGGGCGTGACCAGCATGATCTTTTTCCACGGCTACGACGGCGTGATCTACGCGATCAGCTTTTTCGTCGCGTGGCCGCTGCTGCTGTTCCTGTTCGCGGAGCGCATCCGGAATCTGGGCCGCGTGACGATTGCCGACATCGCATCGTACCGGCTCGACCAGAACCGGATCCGGACGATGACAGCCTTCGGTTCGTTGACCGTGGTCTGCTTTTACCTGGTTGTCCAGATGGTCGGCGCGGGGCAGTTGATCCAGTTGCTGTTCGGTCTTCCCTATAACGACGCGATCATCGTGGTTGGTCTGCTGATGGTGGTCTATGTGACCTTCGGCGGCATGGTGGCCACCACGTGGGTGCAGATCATCAAGGCCGCGCTGATGCTGTTCGGCGGCACGCTGCTTGCCGTTCTCGCACTGTCCCGGTTCGGTTTTTCGCTGAACGCACTGTTCGAGCAGGCGGTCGCCGCGCACAGGAACGGCGTGCATATTCTGCTGCCGAGCAAGCTGGTGTCCGATCCCATCGCGCTGATTTCGCTCGCGATCGGGCTGGTGTTCGGCACCGCGGGGCTGCCGCATATCCTCATGCGCTTTTTCACCGTGCCGGATGCGAAAGAGGCGCGCAAGTCAGTGTTCGTCGCCACGGGCTTCATCGGCTTCTTCTATCTGGTCATCATGGTGCTCGGCGTGGCGGCGATCGCGATTGTCGGCAGCAACCCGTCGTTCTATGTGGGCGGCCTGACCGGAGGCAAGCTGATCGGCGGCAGCAACATGCCGGTCATGCATCTCGCCCAGGCGCTCGGCGGCAATCTGCTGCTGGGTTTCCTCTCGGCCGTGGCGTTCGCGACCATCCTTGCCGTCGTGTCCGGGCTCACGATGGCGGGTACGTCAGCCATCTCGCACGACCTCTACGTGATGGTGCTCAAGAAGAACCGGGCCGATCCCGCGAGCGAGCGGCGGGTCTCCAGGATCGCGTCGGTATGCATTGGCGTGGTGGCGGTGCTGCTGGGTATCGTGTTCAAGGATCAGAACATCGCGTTTCTCGTCGCACTGACGTTCGGCGTCGCCGCCTCGGTGAATTTTCCGATCCTCGCGCTTTCGATGTACTGGAAGGGGCTGACGACGCGCGGCGCGCTCACCGGCGGCATCGCGGGCCTGGTGAGCGCCGTCACCCTCGTCATTCTGTCGCCCGCCATCTGGGTCACGGTGCTGGGCCATGCGAAGGCGATCTTCCCCTACGACTATCCGGCCATCGTGTCGATGAGCATCGCGTTTCTGTTTGCCTGGCTGGGCTCCGTCACGGACCGCAGCCAACGGGCGCAGCGCGAGCGCGACGACTTCGGCGAGCAGGCCATCCGCGCGCAGACCGGCTTCGGCGCGTCCGGAGCGGTCAGCCACTAGAGAACGCCAACAAGGAGACAATCATGCAAATGCGTGACAACGGTCTGGGCTTTTCGCCCATCACGATCGCGCTGCACTGGATCGTCGCAGCGCTGCTGCTGTCGATCGCCGGATGCGGCGTCGGGCTCATGTTGACCGCGGAAGACGTCCAACGACTGAGCCTCGTGCGTACGCAGAATCTGCTGGGCGCCGTGCTGTTCGTCGTGTCGATCTATCGGCTCTGGGCACGCCTCTCTTCGTATCATCCGCTGCCCGTAGGCACGCCGAACCCCGTCGAAGTGATCGTCAGCCGCTCCGTTGCGGTGGGCCTCGCGCTTGCCATGGTGCTGCTGCCGGTGGCCGTATGGCTTTCCCGCGCGGCGGCCGGTGTCGCCGTCGAGTTGCCGGGGGGATTGGCGATCCCCACGCTCATCGAGCCCAACGTGGCAGTGCAACGGGTCGTGGACATCCTTTTCGATATCGGAGCGACGGCCTTTCTGCTGGGCCTCGCGTTGCATCTGTTCGGAGCACTGAAGAATCATTTCGCGCTGGGCAATGACGCCCTCAAGCGGATGCTTGGCAAACACGTGGAGCTTTGAGCGATGAGCGAATTCAAATCGGCCTTCGGCGGGAACGCGGTCACGCAGCTGTGCGGCGTCCGGTATCCCGTCTTTCTTGGCGGCATGGCGGCGATTTCCGGCCCGAAGCTCGTTGCCGCAGTGGCCAATGCCGGCGGCATGGGGACGCTCGGCGGGCTGCGTTTGCCGCCGCTCGCGCTGCGCCGGTGGATACGGGAAACGCGCGAGCTGACGGACAGGCCCTTCGGCGTGAATCTCGTGCCGAAGTTCGGCGGCCCGACCGTGTTCGAAGCCCAGTTCCAGGTCGTGTTGCAGGAGCGGCCGCGCATGCTGTCGTTGTTCTACGCCGAAGACTATGCGGCGGACATGATTCCGCGTGCCAAGGACGCGGGCATGGTCGTCATGGTCCAGGTCGGCTCGGTTGCGCTCGCGCGGCACGCGATCCGGCACGGCGCGGATATCGTCGTCGCGCAGGGCAGCGAAAGCGGCGGCCACCTCAACCGGGGGACGATCGGCGTCATGTCGCTGTTGCCCGCGATCTGCGAGGTCGCGCAGGGACGTCCGGTGCTGGCGGCCGGGGGCATGACGACACGCGACGATGTGCGGGCCGCGATGCTGCTCGGCGCTTCGGGAGTGCTCGTGGGCACCGCGTTCGTTGCGACCGACGAATCGAATGCGCACCCGCTCTACAAGCAAAAGATTGTCGAAGCCAGCGTGGACGACATCGAGTATCGCACCGGGTATTCGTTCGGCTGGCCGTACGGCACACCTCATTGTGTGATTCCGAATCGCGACAAATGGAACCTGCTGCGCTTCGTTGGCGGCGGCGCACGCATGATCGACAAACCGCGCATGGCGCAGAAGCTCTCGCTCTATGCGGGGCAGGGCGTCAGCAAGATCGTCGGCGTGGTGCCGGCGGCCGAGCGCGTGGCGGAGCTGGTGGCGGGGCTGCCGGCGTCGACGGTTGCGGCGAATGCCCAGGCGATGCTCGATGGTCTGGCATATGGCGCAAACCGGGCGTTGGCGCAAGTGGAGTCGGCCGAGTGCCGCGCCGCTTGCTGACCCTGACGCGGTGTTCGGCGGCGTTCAGGCCGCTGCCGTCGAACGCCGCGTGCTCTTGCGATTCGCCGGACTCGCGCGTTTCGCTTTCGTGTCGTCAGTGGACAGCGCGAGCTGGTCGCGCGCGAGCGCGACAAACGCGCTCAACGCCGGAGTCGCCAGTGTGTCGTTGCGGCGGATGAATACCGTCTTGACGTTGGCGAACTCGCGCGGGAGCGCGTGAAGGGCGATGGCCTCGCGCGCTGCGTAGTTTTGCGCAACGGCCTTTGGCAGCAGCGTCACGCCCATGCCTGCGGCCACGCATGAGAGGATGCCGTCGAGCGTGCCCAGTTCGAGCACCTGGTTGGGCACGAGCCCGACCTGATAGAACCAGTGTTCGAGCGTGGAGCGATAGAAGCAGCCCGTGCGGAAGACCAGCACCGTCTGCTGCGGCATGACCTGGATGAGTTCGCCGAGCGAGGCGAACTCGCAGCTGCTCACGAGGACGAGCTCCTCCTGGAAGACCTCGTCTTGCGCGAGCACCGGATTCTGGTGCAGACCGCCGACGAATGCGCCATCGAGGCGATGGCTTTCGACGGCCTTGATCAGCTCGGCGGTCGTGCCGGTGAGCAGAGACAACTGGACCTGAGGATACTTCCCGCGGTATCTGGCCAGTACCTGGGGCAGGCGGATTGCCGCCGTCGTCTCCATCGAGCCGAGCCTCAACGTGCCTGCCGGCGTGGCGGTATCGAGCAGCGCGTTGCGGCTCTCTTCGGTGAGCTGGAGGATGCGCTGGGCGTAGCCCAGAAAGGTTTGCCCGGCCGAAGTGAGCACCACGCCGCTCTTTTGCCGGATAAACAATGGCTGACCGAGCTCGGCTTCGAGTTCCTTGACGCGCATCGTGACGTTGGACTGCACGGTGTGCACCCTCTCGGCCGCCGCGGTGAAGCTGCCGTGCTCCGCCACCGCACAGAAAATCTTTAGCTGACGCATCTCCATGGCGAATTCCATGAATCATAAATAATGATGGATTTCATCATTTACCATCACTTTACTGGATTGAACGGCGCGGGCACAGTGTCGTAAACGCGAACCGGAGGATGCACGTGGTGACGGTGTTGACTACGAACATTGGGTGCCTGTTCGCCGGGGGGATGGGTTATCTGGACCACGAAGGGCAGCGCAGCGGCATTTTCAAGCGGCGCATCGCCGGGTCGGTTCGCATCGATGCGCAGGGGATCGTCGGCGACGAGCATGGCGACCCACGCATCCACGGCGGCCCGGAAAAAGCCGTCCATCACTACGCGGCGGAGCATTACGCGCGCATCGCGCAGGCGTTCGCGGAGTGCGCCGAGGCCCTGGTGCCCGGCAGTCTCGGCGAGAACATCTCGGCCTCGGGGCTGACCGAACGTAACGTGCACATCGGCGACACCTACCAGGTTGGCAGCGCCATGCTGCAAGTCTCGCAACCACGCAGCCCGTGCTGGAAGATCAATCATCGCTTCGGCGTCGAGCGCATGTCGATGCATATTGCCGAGGGGTGCATCACCGGCTGGTATTACCGTGTCCTGCGCCCGGGCGTGATTGCGCCGGGCGACGCCATCACGCTCGTCGAGCGGCAGACGGAACGGTTCTCCATCGACGAATTCTGGCAGGTGCAGTTGTCGCATCGTCCGTCCATCGATGCGCTGGTCGAGCTGATCGCCATTCCGGGCCTTGCGCCTGACTGGAAGCGGCGCCTGGGCGAGCGGGAAAAGTGGCTGCGGGCGCGCCGGTGACGCGTTCGGCCGCGCTTGCCACGTTGCCGGAGATATGAAGGTTAGCTTTGCAGTTTACCTTCATATCTCCTAGAATGCGGGGATGACCGAACGCGCCCAAACTCCCCCTCCCGACCTCGCCGCGGCGCTTGCCGGCGACCTGCGCGCCCTGGTCGGGCAGCTGCGCCGCCGTTTTCGCGAGCAGGCGATCCTCGGCGACTTCACGCCTTCCCAGATGGCCGTGCTGCAGCGGCTCGAACGCGAGGGGCCGTCCACGGTGTCGAGCCTCGCGCGCGCGGAGGGCATGCGCCCGCAGTCGATGGGCACGCTCATCGCGCCGCTCGAGGCAGCGGGCCATATCAGCGGCGCACCAGACCCCAACGACGGGCGCCAAACGCTCTGGTCGCTGACTGACACTTTTCGCGAGTGGCTCAAGGAGGGGCGCGCGGCGCGCCAGGACTGGCTCTCGCGCAGGATAGAAGCGCGCCTTTCCGGCGTGGAGCAGGAGCAGCTCGCCGCCACGATCGAACTGCTCAAGCGGCTCGTGGCCGACTAAATCGAGGCCGTCACATGGGCGCTCCAGCTTCCGGGTTCTTTCGTTCGCTCAGGACTTACAACTATCGCGTATGGTCGGCGGGCGCGCTCGTCTCGAACGTCGGCACGTGGATGCAGCGCACGGCGCAAGACTGGCTCGTGCTCACCGGGCTCACGCATCACAGCGCGGCGGCGGTCGGTATCGTGATGGGCCTGCAGTTCGGGCCGCAAATGCTGTTCATGCCCTGGTCGGGCTTCGCCGCCGATCACTTCGACCAGCGCAAGCTGCTCATGGTCACGCAGGCGTTGCTCGGCACGCTGGCCATTGCACTGGGCGTGCTCACGGCAACAGGTCTCGTACAGCTTTGGCACGTGTACGTGTTCGCGTTCCTGTTCGGCTGCACGACGGCATTCGATTCGCCGGTGCGGCAAACCTTCGTCTCGGAGCTGGTGGGCGACGCCGATCTCTCCAACGCCGTTGCGCTCAATTCCACCTCGTTCAACGCCGCGCGCATGATCGGCCCGGCCGTGGCGGGAATCGTCATCGCATCGGTGGGCGTGGGCTGGGCCTTCCTGCTCAACGGTCTGTCGTTCGTGGCCGTGCTGATCTCGCTTACGCGTCTGCGCGTGGACGAGCTGCGTTCGGCAAGATGTACGCAACCCGCGAAGGGCGGTATTGCTGCGGGGTTCCACTACGTGTGGGCGCGTCCGGACCTGCGGGCCATTCTCGTCATGCTGTTCCTGATCGGCACCTTCGGGCTGAACTTTCCGATCTTCATCTCGACGATGGCCGTGAACGTCTTTCACGCCGACGCGGGACGCTACGGACTCCTGTCTTCCATGATGGCGGTAGGGACCATGAGCGGCGCCTTCTTCGGCGCGGGGCGCAGCCATCCGCGTTTCATCTCGCTGCTGTTCGCGGCTACGGCGTTCGGGGTGGGGTGCCTGCTGGCTTCGGTTGCGCCGGGCTACTGGTGGTTCGGCGGCGCGCTCGTGATGATCGGCATCGCGGCGCTCACGTTCACCACCGAAACCAACAGCCTCATGCAGCTTTCCACCGAGCCCGGCATGCGGGGCCGCGTGCTGGCGATTCGGCTGGCCGTGGCGCTGGGCGGCACGCCCATCGGTGCGCCGATCGTGGGGTGGGTCGCCGACCACTGGGGGCCGCGCTGGGCCTTGCTGGTGGGCGCGGCTTCGGGCTTCGCGGCGGCGATCGTCGCGGCCCGCACGCTCGCGCGGCGGGCCCACGAGAAGCCATAGCGCGTCGCACGATCACACACAATCAGGCAGGCTTCAACTCCACGCGCTTGATGTCCTTCACGATTACGAGATAGCTGATCACCGTCACGATCGCGTTGATGCCGACAAAGGCAAGCGCGCCGTTGAACGAGCCGGTTTCCGCCACGAGATAGCCGATCACGATCGGCGTGACGATGCCGGCCATATTGCCGAACATGTTGAAGATCGAGCCCGAGAGGCCGATCGCTTCGCGCGGCGCGGTATCGGCGATCACGGCCCAGCCGAGCGCGCCCAGGCCCTTGCCGAAGAACGCGAGCGACATGAGCGCGACCACGATCCAGTCGCTGTTCACGTAGTTGCAGCCGACGATACACGACGAGAGCACCATGCCGCCGACGATCGGCACCTTGCGCGCCATGGTGAGCGAGCGGCCCGAACGGATCAGGGCGTCCGAAGCCACGCCGCCCACGACCCCTCCCAGGAAGCCGCAGATAGCCGGCAGCGAAGCGATCAGCCCCGCCTTCAGGATGGTCATGTGGCGCGCCTGCACGAGGTAGATCGGGAACCACGTGAGAAAGAAGTACGTGAGCACGTTGATGCAGTACTGCGCGAGATAGACGCCCAGCAGCATGCGGTTGCCGAGCAGCTGGCGGATGACCGCCCAGTTCGCGCCCTTGCGTTCGCCGCGCGCTGCGCGTTGATGCCCGTTCACGATGCCGCCGCCCGCCTCGATGTATTCGAGTTCCTGCTGGTTCACGCCCGGATGATCGGCCGGATTCTTCATGAACCGGATCCACGCGAAGGCGAGCACGAGGCCGCCCACGCCCATCACGATATAGACGTGATGCCAGCCATACGCGTGCGTGAGCCACGCCATGAGCGGCGTGAACACCACGGCTGCGAAATACTGCGCCGAATTGAAAATCGCCGACGCCGTGCCGCGCTCTTTCGCCGGGAACCAGCTCGCCACCACTTTGGCGTTGGCGGGGAAGGCGGGCGCTTCGGCCGCGCCCATCGCGAAGCGCAGCGCGAAGAGGCCCGCAATCGCGGCGCACGCGCTGCCGAGCAGGCCAATCGTGCTTTGCAGCAGCGTGAAGAGCGACCACAGGAAGATGCTGCCCGCGTACACGCGGCGCGCGCCGAAGCGGTCTAGCACCCAGCCCGCGGGCACCTGCGCGAGCACATAGGCCCAGCTGAACGCCGAGAAGATGTAGCCCATGTGGATGGCGTCGAGACCGAACTCGGTGCGCATGGCCGAACCCGTGACCGAGAGCGTGGCGCGGTCCGCGTAGTTGAGCGTGGTGATGATGAAGATCAGCGAGAGGATCAGGTAGCGCACCCTGGTGCGCCTGGCGACATCGGACTGCGTGGCGGTGCGGCTCAACGACATGTGGATCGACCTCTCTCGTGCGCGAGATGCTGGCCGCTGCGCTCACGCTGCGGCCAGCATCTGCTGTCTCCGGACGGCGCGCCTCGTGCGCGCCGCATCTACTTAAGCAAGAACGCGCCTGACTCGCGTCAGGCGCGTTCCGTTTGCGGACCTGATTAGCTGCTTGTTCAGCCAGATGTCGGAAAGTTGTTTGACATCATGGCCGGTTGTCTGAGCTAATCGTACAACGCCCGGGAAGCCGAAGCAACCAGACTGTATGCCTGTTGAGTCGGTATCAGGGTAAACTCGAATTTCAGGATAACCGCGCGATGGTGGGATGATGCGGTCAAGTTGTTGGACAACATGGCGTCTGCACCCTCAAGACTCCGGCGTTTGAGCCGTAAAGAAGAACACCATGGAAACCGGGGATTGAAGCAACATGCGCAACACGACGGTACGAGCCAGCCTCCTTGCAGTGCTGGTGATCTTTGGCGTGATGATCCTGATAGGCGGCTTCGCGGGCGTGTTCTCGCTCAAGGAGTCGAACGCCAGCGCCCAACGCCTGCATGAAATCGCGCGCCAGACCATTCTGGTCAACGACGCCTACAAGGACACCACGCGCACGCGTTCGGCGCTCGTGCGCGGCTACAGCGCGCTCAAGGAACGCAACGACACGGCCACGCGCGACTCCGCGCTGAAGAGCGCGGCCCATAGCTTCGAGCTTTCGGCGAGCGAGACCCAGGCGTTCGCCAACGCCCCGGCGTTCGACGGTATGGACGCGGACCTCAAGCGCCAGTTGCTCGAATCGGCGGCGCAACTCTCGAACACGCTCACGCGCGCCACCGACGCGCTGCGCAACGGCGACACGGCCGCTTACGTTGCGGTCAACGACACCGACATCACCGCCGCGGGCGCGGCCTATTCCGTGAACGTGGAGAAGTTCCAGAAGCTCGCCAACGCGCTCGCCGAGGCCACGCTCGACGACGGCAATGCGCGCTATGGATGGATCGTCACGCTCGTGGGCGTGGGCGTGGCCATCGCGCTGGCGCTCGTCGTCGTCACGCATTTCGCCTTGCAGCGCATCGTGTCGCGCCCGCTGGCCGACGCCGCGGCCGTGCTCGACCGCATCGCTTCGAACGATCTCACCGTGCGCGTGCCCGAAGCGGGCCGCAACGAAATCGGCCTGCTGTTCGCCGCCATGCGCCGGATGCAGGCGGGGCTCTCGCACACCGTGGCCGGCGTGCGCGACAGTTGCGACGCGATTCACACGGCCGCGCGCGAGATCGCGGCGGGCAATCTCGATCTGTCGAGCCGTACGGAGGAGCAGTCCGCCTCGCTCGAAGAAACCGCCGCGAGCATGGAAGAACTCACCTCCACGGTGAAGCAGAACTCCGTGAACGCATCCGAGGCCAGCACGCTCGCCACGGGCGCGGCCGAACTCGCGCAGCGCGGCGGCGACGTGGTGGGACGCGCCGTGCAGACCATGCAGGACATCAGCGCCAGTTCGCAGAAGATTGCCGAGATCACGAGCATGATCGACAGCATCGCGTTCCAGACCAATATTCTTGCACTCAACGCCGCCGTGGAATCGGCGCGCGCGGGCGAGCAGGGACGCGGCTTCGCCGTGGTCGCGGGCGAAGTGCGCACGCTCGCGCAGCGCAGTGCAGGTGCCGCGCGCGAGATCAAGGAGCTGATTGGCGCTTCGATGGAAGACGTGCGCAACGGCAACGCGCTCGTCGCGCAGGCAGGCGAGGCGATGAACGAGATCGTCAACTCGGTGCGCAATGTCGCCACCATCATGGCCGAGATCACGACGGCCACCGCCGAACAGAGCACGGGCATTCAGCAGGTAGGCATGGCCGTGAGCCAGATGGATCAGGTCACGCAGCAGAATGCCGCGCTCGTTGAGCAGGCGGCGGCGGCCGCGAGCGCGCTGGAGCACCAGGCGCAATCGATGAAGGAAGCGGTTTCGGTGTTTCGCGTCGGCGCGCTCGCGTGAAGATCGATACGCGCAAAACCATTCAATAAAACTAGCAAACCAGAAAGGACGACATGAAGAAGGCAATCTTGCGCAGTGTGGCGGGCGCCGCTTTCGGCCTCGCGGCATCGGTGGCCGTGCATGCGGCTAGCTACGTGTACGTGTCGAACGCCGACAGCCAGGACATTTCAGTGTTCCGCCTCGATGCGCAGAACGGCGCGCTGGCCGCGGTCGAGACCGTGCCGGTGGGCGGCACGGTGATGCCGATGGCGTTCTCGCCCGACCATCTTCACCTGTATGCGGCGCTGCGTTCGAAGCCGTATCGCGTGGTGAGCTTCGCCGTGAATCCGCTCGACGGCCGTCTCGCCGAACTGGGCCGCGCGCCGCTCGCCGAGAGCATGGCCTATGTGTCCACCGACGGCACGGGGCGCTATCTGCTCTCCGCTTCGTACGGCGGCAATCTGCTGGCGGTGAACCGCATCGGCGAAAACGGCGTGGCGGGCGACGTGCAGCAAACCGTGAAGACGGGCCCGATGGCGCATATCATTCGCACCTCGCCGGACAACCGCTACGCATTCGCCTCGGTGCTCGGCGCCGACGCCTGGCTGCGCCTGAAATTCGACGCCTCGACGGGCGCGCTCACCGAAGACGCGAAGCCCGCGTACTCGCTGCCGAAGGATTCCGGTCCGCGTCACTTCCAGTTTTCGCCGGACCAGCGCTTCGTCTATCTGATCGACGAACTCGACGGCAAGCTGCACGTGCTCGCCTTCAACGCGGCGAACAATACGGTCAAGCCGATCCAGACGATCTCGATCCTGCCCGCCGGCTTCTCCGGCGACAAGCCGTGGGGCGCCGACGTGCACCTCACGCCCGACGGCCGCCACCTGTATATCTCGGAGCGTACGTCGAGCACGCTGGGCGCGTACCGCGTGAACCAGCAAACGGGCAAGCTCACGCGCATCGGCACGTACGCCACCGAGAAACAGCCGCGCGGTTTCAATATCGATCCGTCGGGCCAGTATCTGTTCGCCGTGGGCCAGCTCTCGCCCACGCTGAGCGCATACCGCATCGACGCGAAGAGCGGCGCGCTGCATGAGCTTGACAAGTACCCGGTGGGCAAGGGGGCGAACTGGGTCGAAGTGGTGGACTTCGACGGTTCGAACGGCTAGGCAATGAAGGGCGGCTTCGGTCGCCTTACTCCTGCCGGTTCTCGGTCGCGAAGCGCATTGGCTTCACGTTGTGCGGCTCGGCTCGCGCCTCATCGAGTCCTTCGATCGAGCGCAGCCGCGCGGGCGCCGAGAACACGATGATCGCGAGCTGAAGGGCGAAACCGCACGCGGCGCCGACGAGGCAACTCGCCATGCCAAGGCGCGTGCTCAGGAACGCGCCGAGCAGGGCGCCGAGTGGACGTGCGCCGAACGTCGCCATCATGATGACCGACGAGACGCGTGCGATCAGATCACGAGGCGTAACGACCTGGCGCAACGCCGTGGTCGAGATGGTCCAGACAATCGGTCCGAAGCCGAACAGAAAGAAAGCCAGGAACACGGTGGCGCGCGAATGCGTGAGTACGGTGCTCGCCATCAACAGCGAGCCAAGCGCGGCGCTCGTCGGGCCGAGCAGGATTTGCCGCCCGAAGACGAGGCGCCTGGCGATGATCTTGTAGAGAAACGCGCCGCCTACCATCCCGAAGCCATATACGCCGAGTGCAGCGCCTACCGCCGATGGCGCGAACGCGAGCCGGTGTATCGCGTACCACGCGAACACCGCGAGCAGCAGATACCACGACGTATTGAAGACGAAGGCCGTCGCCACGATGGGCCGCAGATGCGTGCTGCGCGCGATGAACTGCACGCCGTCGAAGAGTTCGTGTGCGAGCGCGCGACGCGAATGCGGACGCGGCGCCTCGGCGGGCAGCCGTGCGAGACACCACGCGCTGGCGAGCGAGAGGGCGAACGCCGCGAGAAACGCAAACACGCCCGACGCCCAGCCCGCAAAAATGCCGCCCACGGAAGGCCCCGCCGTGTAGGCGATGCTGCGCGCGATTTCGAGCCGCCGGTTGGCGGCGAGCAGGTCGCCCGTTTCAACCATGGCCGCGACGAGCGAGGGCGCGGTCACGCTGAATACCACCGTGCCGGTCGCAATGGCGAAGCCCAGCGTGCCGAGCGTATAGAGCGAAAGCACGCGCGCATGGAACAACGCGAACAGCACGAAGAGGGCGGCGGCGCGCAGCAGTTCGGTTGCGATCATGAGCGGCTTGCGGCGGCTGCGATCGGCAATGAGACCGGCGGGCAGCGAGAGCAGCAGGAAGGGCAAGGTATTGACGGCCTGCAGTGAGGCGCTTTGCTGTGCCGTGGCGCCCAATGCCACCACGGCGACGATCGGGATGACCGCAATGGCCATCTGCTCGCTGAATTGCGCGGCGAGACTCGCGTGCGAAAGATTGACGACGACGCGCTGTGGCGTCGCGCTACCGGTTGTGCTCATTGTCGATGTCCCGAAGATCGATCCGGCGCGAGCCGGATGCGGTGGTTTGAGCTTCGGGAACGAGTCTACGCAGGGCGCCTGGGTGGAAATATCCGGATCTTGTGGTGATATTCGATGCGTCAGGCGAACGCAGGTCAGTCCGCCTCGATACGATCCGCGTCGCGCGAATCGTTGCGCATCTGCGCATGGGCTGCCGATTCGCCTCGCGACGCATCGACATCGCGAACCGCACGGCTACCCGCAAAGCACACCGCGAGCGTCGCGAGCACCAGCACGCCGAGCGCGAGCTGCAGCCCCACTAGCCCCGCGCCGAAGCCGATGACCGGCGGCCCCACGAGAAAGCCCGCATACCCCGCAGTGGCCGCCATCGACACGCCGGTCACGGGCGGATCGGTTGTACGCCCGGCCGCGCTGAAAATCACCGGCACCACATTGGCAAGCCCAATGCCGACGCAGATGAACCCTACCACTGCCGTGGCGAGCGCCGGCGCAGCGAGCACGGCCGCGAGGCCCGCAGCCGAAAGCAGGCCGCCCAGCGCGACCACACGCACCGCGCCCAGCCGCCGCACGAACGCGTCGCCCACCACGCGGCATGCCGCCATGGCGAACGCGAACGACGTATAGCCGATGCCTGCGCTATCCGCATGAGCGGGCAAGGCGTTGCGTAGATACACGGCGCTCCAGTCGGCAATGGCGCCCTCGGTCATCATGCACAGGAACGCGAGCGCGGCGAGCTTCACGACGCCCGCCTGCGGCAACGCGAAGCCGCCGCCCGACGCAGCCTCCGGGCGCGTGCCCACGTCGCGCAGCGAGAACAGCGCCGCGCCGACGATCAGCACGGCGATGGGAATGGCGGGCAGCGCAAGCCCGCTTAGCACGCCAAATCCTGCTTTTTGCAGCACCGTGCCAACGGCTGCGCCCGCCAGACCGCCCGCGCTCCAGGCCGCGTGGAACGACGACATGATCGGTGCATGCCAGATTTTTTCGATCGCGCTGGCGTGGCCGTTCATGGAAACGTCGAGCGCGCCGTTGAGCGCGCCGAGCAGCAGCAACGCGGCGCACAGCAGCGTCGCATTGGGCGCGAGCGCGGGCAACGGAAACGCGGCGACGAACAGCACGCCGAGCAGGGCGGTCGCGCGGCCGCTGCCGAACTTCGGCGCGAGACGCCCCGCAAGCGGCATGGCGACGATGGCGCCGAGCGCGAAGGCAAAGAGCGCGACGCCGAGCAGGGAGTCGCCAAGCAGCAGCTTGTCCTTCACGCGCGGCACCTCGACGGCCCACGCACCGATGCCGAAACCGTTCGCCAGAAAGACCGCCGTGGTGGCGTAGCGTTCGCGCAGGGGCCTCATCGCGCCACCGCCACGTCGCCGCATGCGGCTTTCAGTTGCTTCAGATGCAGTTTCGGTACGTCGGCATCGACGACCAGATAGTCGAGCGAGGCGCACGGCGCGATGACGAAGGGCGCGGATGTCATGAGCTTTTCCGTGGTGACTGCTGCCGCGATCTGGCCGCTTGCCGCGACCATCGCGCGTTTCATTTCGGCATCCTCCGCATCGAAGGCGGCGATGCCCTCGGACGGATCGAGCGCGCAGGCGCCGAGAAAGCAGAGGTCGGCCCTGATCTGCTGAATCTGCACGAGCGCCGTGGCCCCCAGCGCGCCCGCGGCCTGGGCGCTCACGCGCCCGCCGATCAGGATCACTTCGATGCCTGGGCGCTCGAGCAGGCGCACACAGGCCTGGGGCGAAGTGGTGACGACCGTGAGGCCGGCGTTCTCGGGCAGCGCCGCCGCGATCTCGACGTTCGTGGAGCCGGCGTCGAGCAGGATCACCTGGTTGGGTTTGACGAGCGCGGCGGCGGCGCGCGCAAGGCGCGCCTTGGCCGGCAGTTGCTCGCGCATGCGCACGGAGGCGGGCTTGTTGGCGGGCGAGATGAGCAGCGCGCCGCCATACACGCGCTTGCAATGCCCCGCCTCGGCCAGGTCGCGCAAATGGCGCCGGATCGTGTGCTCCGAGGTGTCGAGCTGCGCGGCGAGTTCGGTGGCCAGCACGCGGCCCTCGGCGCGCAGTTTTTCGAGGATCAGGCGCTCGCGCTCGTCGGGGAGCAGGCCTTCACTGGCCTCCAGGCGTGTTCGTTGCATGAGTTTCGGCTCCCGCTCGCTCGTTGGCTTGCCCGTTTAATCGAGCAAAAACGAGCATAAAGTATCGTAAACGGGCAATGCATGCAACCAGCCGTGCGGCGTTCGGGGCGTAGCCGCTTCAGCCGCGTCAGGGCAGGGAATAGCGCGAATAGGTCTCGATCGGCAGGAGCGCCTGCGCGGGCGGCGTGGCGCCGGCCGCCGCGTGGCGCATCTGTTCGACGGCCGTGCGCAGCAGCAGACGCAAATCTTGGGAGAGCAGGTAGTCGATCACGTCCGCGCGCAACAGCGGCTCCGTCACGGCGTTCACCTCATGCGTCACGTAGAGCGTGCGGCCCGCAAGCCCGCGCTCGCGCAGCGCCGCTGCGAGTCCTTCGTTGCCGCCCGCCACGTTGTAGATGCCGTCGAGCGCGCCGTGCATTTCCATGCAGCGGCGCGTGGCCTCGTAGGTTGCCGGACCCGAGTCGGCGCCCTTGATCACTTCGACCACGTTCACGTGGGGAAAGCGCTGGCGCAACAGCGAACGAAAGCCGATTTCGCGGTCTTCGTGACAGGTGTACGAGAACGTTGCGACCACAACGGCCACCGAAGGCGAGGGCCGCCCCTCCAGGTGCCGGCCGACGAGGAACGCGGCCGACTGGCCCGCGGCGCGGTTGTTCACGCCGACGTAGGTGTGGCGCGCATCGGCGTCGACATCGGTGATGAGCGTCACGACGCCCAGGCCCCGTGCCATGCATTCGCGCAGCGCCGACGTAATGGGCGGCGTGTTCGTGCAGATGATGCCGATGGCGTCGGCAGCGCCTTGCGCCGACTCGCGCACGCGCAGCGCGACGTCTTCGTCGCTGGCGCCCACGCAATTGACCACCTCGACCGTCACGCCCGCCGCCGCGAACTCGGCTTCGAGGCTCGCTGTCGTGCGCGTGAGTTCGGCGGTGAAGGCGTCGCCGGCCTGGAGGAGCAGGCGCACGCGCAACGCATTGGACGAGCTACGCGACGCCTCGGGCAACGTCTCGCCGTCGCCCGCGCCCAGTTGCCTGAGCGCCGCTTCCACGGCGCTGCGTGTGCGCGGGTGCACGCCGGGCCGATCGTTGAGCGCCCGGTCGATGGTCGCGCGGCTTAGCTGCGTGAGTTCCATTAACTGCTTCAGCGTAGGGCGGCTTTTCATCGGGGCTCCGCAGCGGGTGAGTATGGACTCATTTTGCCTCAAAATGAGTCTTTCGTCGCGAGTATTTGAATTTTATCTCCACGTGGAGAACGTTTTCAGGCACTCATGGCTTAGGTAAAAACCCTTTCATGCTCAAAATGAGTCATTTTAGTCTTTGACGATGGCTCATTTAGAGCCTGTAATTCGACTCAAGGATGAGCAAAATCAAAGCGGCTCATCAGCGTTCAATGTCATGCACGGGAGTTCGACTCATGTCCGCACAGCCAGGCTCGCCACAAGTCATCACGATGGACGATTGGTACCGTTGCCCGCTCGACCGCAAGGTGCTCAAGGAGGTCACGCGGCGCAACGACAGGACTGCCCTGACGTATTTCGGCGGCTTCATGGCGCTCGTGCTCGCGACCGGCGCGCTCGCCTGGTTTTCGCTGGGCACGCTCTGGTGCATTCCGGCTTTTCTGCTGTACGGCACGATCTACGCGTTCGCCGAGGCGATGGAGCACGAGTTGCGTCATCGCACGCCGTTCAGGAGCGAGTGGCTCAACGAGTCTGTGCACTGGGTGATCTGCTTCATGACCTGGCGCGAGCAGATCTATAGCCGCTGGTCGCACGCGCAGCATCACACCTATACGCACCTCACGGCCACGGTGCCCGCCGACGTTGAGATTGCCGTCAAGCGGCCGCCCAATTACCTCAAGCTCGCCACCGACTTCCTGCGCGTCTCCCATGGCATTCATCATCTCGGCAACATCGTGCTGCATAGCCTCGGCATCGTGACGAGGAGCGCGAAGGCCGTCGTGCCGGTGGTCGAATATCGGGCGATGCGCCGCAATTCGCGGGTCATGCTCGCGCTCTACGTGGCCGTTGGCGTGTGGGCCTTCGCAGCGCATAGCTGGCTACCGGTGGTGTTCCTGCTGCTGCCCCGCGCCTACGGCGCGTGGCTGCACGAACTGCTGGCCATTACGCAGCACACCGGCCTGCGCGAGAACGAACTCGATCACCGCTTCTCCACCCGCACGCTGCGCCTGAACCCGGTGCTGCAGTTCCTCTACTGGAACATGAACTATCACGTTGAGCACCACATGTTCCCCAATGTGCCGTTTCATGCGCTGCCTAAATTGCGCAAAGCGATCGAGGCCGACTTGCCACCCGCTTACGACGGTCTGTTCGACGCGTGGACGGAGATCGTGCACGTGTTGCGCGTGCAGCGCCACGACCCGAACTACATGATCACGCCGCAGGTGCCCGGCAAGACGGCGGGCGCGATGCGCGAGGCCGCCGCTGCGAATGCCTTTGCCGCCGATACGCAATGACGCCTGGACCTGTAGACCCTTTTCGAAAGATGACGATGGAGGAGACGACATGAACATTCTTCAATGGCATGAGGTGTGCGCGAGCGACGAACTCGAAGAAGAGGACGTGATGGAGTTCGAACACGAAGGCGAGCTGTACGCGATCTATCACACGCCCACGGGCTACTACGCGTCCGCGGGGGTCTGCACGCACGAAACGGCGCGTCTCGCGCAAGGTCTCGTGTTCGGCGACATCATCGAATGTCCGATGCATATGGGGCGTTTTCACATTCCCTCGGGCGCGGCCAGGGGGGCGCCGGTTTGCGTGAACCTCGCCACGCACCCGGTCAAGGTGGAAGGCGGCACGATCTATCTCGGGCTCGCCTCGGATTGATTCGGCATACGAATCCTTGAATCACCGCGATAACGACGCAACCTAGGAGACAGCCGTGAACGTTCCTTTCCTGAAGGTATTGCCGCTGGCGGCGACGGTGTTGGCACTCGCAATGAGTCCCGTAGCGCACGCGGACCCCGTGGCGCATTTCGACTTCATTTCGCACGCGCCCGATTCGGATGCGTGGTGGAATACCGTCAAGAACGGCATCAAGCAGGCCGATCAGGACTTCAATGTGCAGACCGATTACCGCAATCCGCCCAATGGCGATATCGCCGACATGGTGCAGCTCGTGAATCAGGCGGCCGCACGCAATTACGACGGCGTGGTGACGACCATAGCGGATTTCGATCTGCTCAAGGGCGCCGTGTCACGCCTGAAAGCGAAGCACATTCCGTTCATCACCGCGAATACGGGCACCGAGCAACAGAGCGCCGAGCTTGGCGCGCTCATGCACGTGGGCCAGCCCGAATATCTTGCGGGCAAGGAGGCGGGGCTGCGCGCGAAGGCGGACGGCGTGAAGACGTTCCTGTGCGTGAACCATTACGCCACGAATCCGCTTTCGTTCGAGCGCTGTCGCGGCTTTGCCGACGCCATCGGCGCGAACATGAAAACTTCGGTGCTCGATGCGGGCACCGACCCCACGGGCATAGAATCGAAGGTGAGTGCATATTTGCGTAATCACCCGGACACGCAGGCCGTGCTCACGCTCGGGCCGACCTCGGCCGATCCGACGATACGCGCGGTGAAGAGCCTCGGGCTGGCGGGCAAGATCTGGTTTGCGACCTTCGATATCGACCCGGACGTCGCGAAGGGCATCAAGGACGGCACGATCAAGTTCTGCACCGACCAGCAGCCGTATTTGCAGGGCTATATTCCGGTGGCCCTGCTGGCGATCATGCATCAGAACCACAACAACGACGTGCTGCAGGCGCGCACCGCGCTCGAGCAGAACCCGAAGTTCCAGCAGCGGCTGAAGGACTATGGACTCAAGCCCGTTTATGAGGCGCGCAATATCAGCTCCGGGCCGGGCTTCATCACGCCGCAGAATATTCAGCAGGTGTCTGCGCTCGCGGGGCAGTATCGTTGAGCGCGCAAGGAGTCAGCATGAGTGCGGGCGATGCCATGGTGGTGATCGGCGGCGGCCAGTGCGGCGCACGCGCCGTGCAGGTGCTTCGCGAAGGCGGCTGGCAAGGCGCGATCACGCTGATCGCCGACGAAACCGCGCAACCGTACGAGCGGCCGCCGCTTTCCAAGGCGGTGCTGCAAGGCGAGCGCACGCCGGAGCAGGGCGCAATCCACCGCGAGGCGTTCTATCGCGAACAAGGTGTCGATCTGCGCTGCGGTTGTGTCGCGAGCGCGATCGATCGCGCTGCGCACACGGTGACGCTCGCGAACGGTGAGACGCTTGCCTACCGTCGCCTGCTCATCGCGACCGGTGCCGAGCCTCGCCGCGTGAGCGTGCCCGGCGCAGATCTCGCGGGCGTGCACGTGCTGCGCAATGCCGGCGACGCGCTCGCCATCGCGGGCGAACTCGGGCCGGGGCGCCGCATCGCGGTGGTCGGCGCGGGCTTCATCGGGCTCGAAGTCGCGTCCTCGGCCGTGCAGCGCGGCTGCGCGGTCGTCGTGTTCGAAGCCGCGCCGCGCGCGTTGATGCGCGCGGTGCCTGCGGAGGTGGCGCAGTGCCTCGTGGACCTGCATCGCGAACGCGGCGTGGACGTGCGCTTCGACGTTCAGGTCCAGCGCTTCGAGGGCGAAGGGCGCGTCAATGCCGTCGTGCTCGGCGACGGAGCCGTCGTACCTTGCGATGCCGTCGTGGTCGGCATTGGCGTCGCGCCGCGTGTGGCGCTCGCACAGCAAGCGGGTCTCGAGATCGACAACGGCATTGCCGTCGACCCCATGCTGCGGACCGGCGACCCCGATATCTACGCCGCGGGCGACGTGTGTTCGTTCGTGCATCCGCTGTACGGGCGGCGCGTCCGTCTCGAATGCTGGCGCAACGCCGAGGATCAGGCGCGCGTGGCGGCGCTCAACATGCTCGGCCGCGACGAGGTGCACAGCGCCGTGCCGTGGTTCTGGTCCGATCAATACGACATGACGATCCAGATCGCGGGCTTGCCCGCATTCGGCTCGACGAAGGCCGTGCGTGCGACGGGCGCGGCATCGAAGGTGTTTTTCGCGTTCGACGAGGCGGGCCTGCTGGTGGGCGCGAGCGGCGTGGGACAAACGGGCGAAATCGCCCGCGACGTACGGATTGCGCAGGAACTGATTGCGCGCCGTGTGCGCATCGAACCCGAGCTGCTTGCCGACAACGCGACCAGACTGAAGTCGCTGCTCGCCGCTGCCGTGCACTGAACGAACGGATCGATCTGCTCGGCCGGTGGCTCCACCCGCCGGCTTTTTTCCACTGCCGTTCGAGTGGGGCGATATGGGCTTCGTGCTCTATCGCTTTCTTTTATTCTTCGTCCGCGCTGTAGACGCTGAGGCCTTCTATCGGATCCATCGGGGCATCCCAGGGCCTTGCGTCGATCGCGCGCATGGCGGCCTCGTAGCCCGCGCGCCGGCGCGCGGCAATGCCCGACGGCGTAAAGTCGATGTCCTTCAACTGGTCGTCGCCGTCGAGTCGTGGCGCCGCGAGCTTGATGAGCCGCATGGTGGTCTCGCAGCCCCATGCCGCCAGTTCCTTCACATCGAGCGCGTCACGCTCGTCGGCGGGCACGCGCTTCGCCAGTTCGCGGATCACGTGGCGCAAGCGGTGGATCTGCTGTTGACGCGCGATATGACTTTCGGTGCGGCTCGCGTACTGAATGTCCTTTTGCCGTTCTGCGATCTGCCAGATGCTTTGTGGCTCCGGGCCCGCTGGATTCCACACCTGCACCGAGAAGATCACGGAACTGTGGCGCGGCTTGTCGTCCAGCACGACCTCGACCGGCGTATTGGAATAGATGCCGCCGTCCCAGTACGGCTCGCCGTCGATGCGCACCGCCGGGAATGCGGGCGGCAGCGCGCCCGAACTCATGATGTGTTCGACATTCAGGCGCTGGTCGCGAGAATCGAAATAGCGCATGGCGCCCGTGCGTGCGTTCACCGCACCCACGGTGAGGCGTGGATGCCCGGCGTTCAGCAATTCGAAGTCGACCAGGGAAACGAGCGTGTCGTGCAGCGGGGCGATCTTGTAGTAAGACGCGCGATCGACGCCGAGGCGCGCGAGCGGACCGAACCACGATGCCGGGTTGGGCTGGAAGAACCCCGCAATGCCGCCGCCGATGATCATCAGCTTTGCAAACGTCTTGTCCCAGCCGGGCGCGAAACCAGGCCACGTGACTGGGACGTCGAGACGGGTGCGGTCGGTGACGCGGTGCCAGAATTCGACCAGACGCTCGAAGCGGTGCTCGGGTGCGTTTCCGGCGATCAATGCAGCGTTGATGGCGCCAATGGAAGTGCCGATCACCCAGTCCACCTGGATGCCGGCTTCGTGCATCGCCTCATAGACACCGAGTTGATAGGCGCCTAACGCGCCGCCGCCCTGCAATACGAGTACGACTTGCCCTGGCAATGCCAGGCTTGCCGGCTGCTTCGCTGTCATCGATCGCCTCGCTGTTTCGCTCTACCGACGCGCGATTTCGTGACATGCATTCTTCATACGCGTCGCCGTTTTCTCCGCACCATTGTAGTGGCGTTCGGAAAAGACGAGCGTTGCGTGGCAACGGCCCGAATGGCCGCCATCGCTCAACCGGCCGACGCGATCTGCCCTTCGAACGTCACGCAGTTGCGACCGCCGCGCTTGGCGGTGTACAACGCGGAATCGGCGAGTCCGTACGCCGTGTCGAAATCGGTGCCGGCCGGATTGTCGCTGACACCGAAACTGGCGGTAATGGCGCGGCACACCGGCGCGGGGAACGCGTGATTCGCAATGGCTTCGCGCATGCGCTCGGCGAGTTGCAAGGCGTCGGCAATGTCAAAGCCCGGCAAGACGACCGTGAACTCTTCGCCGCCAACCCGACCGATGATGCCGGTCTCGCCGAGAATGCGCCGCAGGCAGTTCACGATGCCCGAGATCACGCTGTCGCCGGCCGGGTGCCCGAAGTCGTCATTGACCTTCTTGAAGTCGTCGATGTCGAGCAGGATCATGACCGCCCGATTCGCGCGCAGCGCCTTCACCGTGCGTTCGATCACGGCGCTGCGATTGAGCACGCCGGTCAGCGCGTCGTGCGTCGCGCGATATTGCAGTTGCTGCGTGAGCGCCTGCATTTCGCGCTCGGCGCGATCGCTGCGCCCGATCAGGCGGCGCGTTTCGCGCATCAGGCGCTCGTAGTGCTGGATCAGCTCGATGAGCGCCTCGCGATGACTGTGCGCGTACGCCTCCGGAGCCTCGGCAATCATCCGGGCCCGCTCCAGCGCCTCGCTTTCGCTGCGGAACAGGTCGAGGTAGTGATCCTTCATTGCGTCCCGCAAGCCAGTCGTTTCCACGCGCGTCGTTCTCAAGGCATCCTCACGTTGCAACCGGGCAATCATTGAACTTGATTGCGGTGAAGTCGGTTTGCAGTTCCTCGCCGAATTCGAGGATCGTTTCGTCTTCTTCGTCGCGATACCAGTTCACCTGCACCTGGTTGCCCGCCGCGGCGGCGCGATCGAGGGCGTCGAACACGCTGAACAGCATTTTCGTGCTCGAACTGTTGAAGTAGGTGAGCGTGACCTCGACCGTGATCGCGGCGTTTTCGCAGTCCTTAAGCCAGAGATTGAGCCGCTCGATGATCGGCGCATAAAACGCGGCGGCATTCTCGGGATACGATTCGCCTCGCAGAGACAGCACGTTTTCGTCGAAGCGGAAGTCGATTTCCGGTGACGTTGCCGTGGCGGCGATAAAAAGGTTTTCCATTTTGTACGCGTGCCCTGGTCAGATGATGGTCTTGAGGCAAAACAGTGTGGTGCCCGCGTCGTCTTCGCGTGGATGAAACGCGAATTCGAGCGGCGCACTGGCGTCGCGCGCCATCGTCAGAAAACCCAGTCCCGCGCCTTTGCTGTCGGCAGGCGTGTCGGCGCGCAGCGACATCTTGTAGGCCTGCTTGATTTCCTCGATCGACATGTTGCGCAGCGGCTCCAGCTTCTCGCGCAAGTCGTCCACGGCCGCCGTGGCGATGGGATTCACGCATACCATGAGGTGGCGCTCGCCTTCGGCGGAAATGCACATCGCGCCTTCGCGTATTGCGCCGCCCTGGCCTTGATCTTCCGAGAGCGCGTCGCACGAGTAGTGCACGATATTGTGCGAAAGCTCGATGAACGAGGAGAAGATCCTTCTACGCGTAGACGTGCTCAGTCCCGCCACTTCCAGTTGCAGCTTGACGACCTCGCTCATCGCCGCGACGATGCTGTGCGAGAAATAGCCTTTGTGATAGAAGAGCAAACTGCGCTTCTGTGCGATTTCGAAGAAGCAGCAGTTTTGATCCAGAATTCCAGACATAGTGGTGAACTACCTCAAACTCGTGCGAAGAAAAGCGTGACGTCGTCGCGGCGCGCCTGGGAGCCTTGCCATTCGGCGAAGGTTTCGAGCAGGCGTGCGCAGATGAATGAAGAAGCGTTCTCGCGCGCGGCGAGAATGCGGTCGAGCGTTCGGCGTTTGCCGAAGGCGATCTTGCGCGGGCCGCCAATCTGATCGGTCAGGCCATCCGTGGAAACGAACAGCAGACTGCCGTGCGGCACAGCTACAGCGTGCTGGCTCCACGTGTAATCGGCGAGGCTGTCGACATAGCCCACGCCCATGCGGTCGCCGGCAATGCTTTCGAACTGTTGTGCGTCCGCACGCAAGACGTGCAGCGCGACCCGCGCACCCGCAAAGTGCAGCACCTGGCTGGCGGCGTCGAACCAGAAGAACGCGGCATCCAGACCATCGTTGGACTGCGGGGCGTCGCCCGCGCCGTTGATTTGACCGAGCAGGCCCTTCACATTGCGATTGACGGCTGCCAGCAACGCGGAGGGGTTGCGCGGGCCGATCTGTTCGAGGGCCTGCGAGAGCGACGCCGAGGCGAGCAAGGTCATGAACGCACCGGGCACGCCGTGTCCCGTGCAATCGGCCACCGCCCCGAACCAGCCGTCGGCGAACGCCGCGAAGTGGTAGAAGTCGCCGCCCACCACGTCGCGCGGCTCCCAGACGAGCGCGGCATCGGGCAACATGGTCGCGAGCGTCTCGCGCGAGGCGCGCAGCATGGCTTGCTGGATCACGCTCGCATACTCGATGCTCTGCATGATCTGCCGATTCTTTTCCGCCTGCATTTCCGCGACGATGGACAGCAGGCGCAAGCCGTTGCCCACGCCAGCGAAGCGGCCTTCGCGCGTCACGATGAAACCATCGACCAGCGCCTTTTCGCCGACTTCAACCGTTTTGAACGTGAGCGCCTCGATGCTCATGGCCGCATCGACGATCAATGGCTCCTTGTCCATGAATGCGATGCAGCTCTTCTTGTCGTAGAGCTCGCGGTGAAACGGCTTGCTCATTTGCGACAGAAAGATATCGCGATTGATGAGTCCGATGGGGCGATCGTTTTCGATCACCGCGAGACTGGCCATGTCGCGCCTCGAATAGAAAATCTCCATGACGAGAGAGTTTGAATCCGAGGCGTCGATGGCCGGCACTTCCAGAGCCAGTTCTCCGGCGCTGCGCGGGCCTACGGGAAGACCCGGACGACGAAACTGCGCGAGCGCGGGGTGCATGACTATCCATTCCGATTAATATGGAGAATCAGCACGCTAATGGCTATTTATGTCATTCTCGTTACATGGACGAGAGTAAGCGCTCAAGTTCGCTTGTTTAATACACCGTAACGATCGGCGAATGCCACGCTAACGTTTGCGCGTTTTTTCGCTTCCCTTTGCAAGGTTTCGGTGCGTCACACTTCAATATAGATCCGTCCGCCTTCGACCCTGGCCGGATACGTGGCGAGCTTCTCACATACCGGTGCACAAAGCGGCTTGCCGTCACGCACGTCGAAGCGGCCATTGTGCTTCGGACATTCGATCACATGACCCATGACGAGCCCGTCGCTCAAGTGCACGTGTTCGTGCGTGCAGAGCCCGTCGCTCGCGTAGACCTGGTCTTCCACGCGGTAGATCGCGAAGGTGCGTCCGCCGTGGTCGAAACGCATGACGTCTTCGTCTTCGATATCGTCGAGTGCGACTGCGTCGATCCATTGGGTCATCGGGTGTCTCCAGACTGGTATTGAAGGTTGTGTGCGCAACGGCTCAGGCTTCGGCGTGGCCCGGCACCGGGCGCGCCACGTGATAGTAGGGATCGCGTGTTTGCCGCACGAGCGCGGGAATGATTTCCGCGTACGCGGCAAGGCTGCTGCGATAGGGCGGCGGCATATCCATTTTCACGACTTCGTGCAGGCGCGGCAGCGCGTGAAAAGGAACCATCGGAAACATGTGATGCTCGACGTGATAATTCATGTTCCAGTAGAGAAAGCGGAACACGGGATTCATCATCACCGTGCGGCAGTTACGCCGGTGGTCGAGCACGTTCTCGGGCATGCCCGCGTGCTGCGTGAGGCCGAAGTAGAGATAAAGCCACGCGCCGTAGAGGCTGGGCAGGCCGATATAAAGCAGCGGAAGGGTGCTGCGAAAGCCGATGCACGCGCCAATCACGATCGCGTACACGAGCAGGCTCAGGCGCGCTTCGCGAATGGCCTTGGGCCATTCGGAGGCGGGCACGAAGCTTTGTTCTTCCGCGCCCAGGCGTCCGCATGCAGCAGAGATCATGCGCGGCAGCTCGCGCGAGGCGTGCTTGAGCGCGAAGATGTTGAGGGCGAGCGAGAGCCAGTCGGTGGGGCGCGGGGCGGCGATCTCGGGATCGCGGCCCACCACGAGCGTGTCGGTGTGATGACGCGCGTGACTCCAGCGCCAGATCGTCGCGCAGCGGAACACCTGGAACGACGCGCTCTGATAGAGCATGTCGTTCATCCAGCGCGTCTTGAAAGCGGTGCCATGACCCGCTTCGTGCCAGCGCGAATCGGCGGGGCTGCAATAAAGCGTGCCGTAGACCAGGAACGCGGGCACGGCCCACCACGAGTGCGCGTGCCAGAGGAACCCGGCGAGCACGCCGCCCGCGACGATGGCCGCATACCAGATCACGGTGTCGCGGATGGCGCGCGCGTCGCTGCGCTGCATCAACTGCTTCATGACGGGGCGCGGCACGGCGCACCGGTACCAGTCCGCGTTGACGAGGCCCGCTGCGCGCGCGCGTTCGCCTGCACCGCCGATGAGCCGGTAGTCCGCATGATGCGGCGCGTAGGCGTGAGTCTCCTGGTCGGCCACGGGTGTCTCCTTGAAGTGTTGGCAGTGCGCGGTGTGCGATGCACCGCGCGTGTCAACACAAAAATAGGTGACGCAAGGCCGGGGCTCAACCGGAAGTTTGACGAAATTTCGTCAGCGAGCTTTCGGCGTCGTCAGGCGGCCATGCGCTCGCCGTGTGATTGCGCAGCGCTGGCCGTATCCGCGCCGTCGGCCACGACCACCGGGACGCGCAGCGCGAGTGCGCACATCAGCTCGTAGCCAATCGTGCCCGACGCTTCGGCCACTTCGTCCACGCGCACCTGGTCGCCCCACAGCTCGACGCTCGAACCGATGCCCGCAGGCGGGCACGGCGTGAGATCGACCGTGAGCATGTCCATCGAGACGCGCCCGACCACGCGCGTGCGCACGCCGTCCACGGCAATCGGCGTGCCGGTGGGCGCGTGGCGCGGATAGCCGTCCGCATAGCCGCACGCCACCACGCCGATGCGCATGGGCCGGTCGACCTCGAAGGTGCGGCCGTAGCCGATGGTTTCCTGCGGTGCGAGCGTCTGCACGCCGATGATGCGGCTCGTGAGCGTCATGGCCGAACGTAGTCCGAAGCCTTCCAGGTGCCGCGCCACGCCCGTGGGCGACGCGCCGTAGAGGATCGTGCCGGGCCGCACCCAGTCGCGATGCGCGCGCGGGTGCCAGAGCACGCCCGCCGAATTCGACACCGACTGCTCGCCGGGCATGTCCTGCACCACCGCGTCGAAGGTGTCGAGCTGCCAGTCGATGTGGCCGTCGTCGGCGTTCGCGAAGTGCGTCATGAGACCGATCGCGCCGATCGACGCAATGCCGCGTGCGCGTTCCCACGCAGCGCGATACGCGTGCGGGCGGAAACCCAGGCGGTTCATGCCCGAGTTCATCTTCAGCTGGATATCGATGGGCTGCTGCGGCTTCGCTGCCGCGAGCAGATCGAGCTGCTCGTCGCAGTGCACGGCCACGGTGAGGCGGTATGCTGCGGCCAGCTCGACGTCGGCGGGTTCGAACACGCCTTCGAGCAGCAGCAGCGGTTTGGTCCAGCCCAGTTCGCGCACGCGCACGGCTTCATCGAGGTCGAGCAGGGCGATGCCGTCGGCGCCCGCGAGCGCCGGATAGATGCGCTCGATGCCGTGACCGTACGCATTGGCCTTGATCACGGCGAAGGCGCGCGAGCCGGCCACGATCTGCTTTACGAGCTGCAGGTTGTGACGGATGGCGTCGGGTTGAATGCGGGCGACGATGGGGCGCGGCATAGGCGTTCCTGTGGGTTGGATGGCGACGATCTAGTGATTTGTGCAATCGTATTGATTTTCGTCCAGTTATTTTTAATGTATTTTTCGACGAATTTGGTCGAAACGACTGTCGCTCGTCCCGCAGGGCAACGGGTCAGCCCGCCGTCAGATGGGCATCCACGAGCGGCGCCAACGCCTGGGCGTGGACGCTCGCGAGATCGTGCTCGCCGCCGCGCACCACGTGCAGCGTGGAATAGGCGAGCAGCGCGTTGAGCCGCTCGCCGACCGCGACAGGACTCAAGGGATCGTTGTCGCCCCACAGCAGCAGGGCCGGCTGGGTGATGCTGGCGATCTGGTTCGAAAGGTCCGTATGGAACGAGACGAACCACTCGGGGAAGGCGCTCGTGTCGCCCGCGCGCCAGTTCTGCGCGCCGAGCGCCGCGGTGTCGATGCCGCCAGACGTGACCGAGAGCACCAGATGCGTGACGAACCGCGGCTTCTCGAGCGCCGCGCGCATGGCGATGACGCCGCCCATCGACTGGGCGATCAGCGCCGTGGGCCGATCGAGCATGGCCAGCACGCGCTGCACGATGGCGTCGATGCTGGCGACCGCCGGGTCCGGCGGCTCGCCGCCAAAGCCCGGATAGCCGACGAAGCGGCGCGCTGCCGGCGTGGCGAGCCGATCGGCCAATGGTCGCCAGAAGGCCTTGTTGCCCGAGGCGCCGGGCAGGAAAAGCAATTGTTCGGGAGTGCGCACGTGTGTTTCTCCAGTGGGCCTGCAAGGCATGACGGGTTCATGGCGCCTCGTCCGCCGGCTGTTGCGCACGGGCGCGCGATTCGAGCAGGTCGATCAGCAGGCGTGCGGGGTCGCTCAGCGTGCCCGGCGCGCGATGCACGAGGCCGACGTCGCGGTGGAACGTGTGCTGCCCGAGATCGATCGCGCGCACCCTGGCCGGCCAGCGCCGCCACGCCGACGTTTGCGGCACGAGCGCGACGCCCACGCCGTTCGCAACCAGTCCGACGATGGCTTCCAGCTCGTCGAGCTCGCTCAGGTCCTGCACGGTGTAGTGCATGCGGCGCAGGAAGCGGTCGACCTGGCGCCCGCCAAACGATGCCCGATCGTAGCGGATGAAGGGTTGCGTCGCCAGCAGCTCGGCCCAGTCGTGGCCTTTCACGTGGCGCGGCACGATGAGGCGGAACGGCTCGCGTGCGAGCGTGGTCCAGCGCAAATCGCTTTGCAGTGCGAAGGGTGGCCGGATGATGGCCGCCATGTCGATTTCGCCCGCATCCACGAGATTGTGAAGCTCCATCGAAACGCCGGGGATCACGCGCGTGCGGCAGCCGGCACAACGTCGGTGGAATTCGGCGAGCGCCTCGGGCACCAGCGCGCGCTGCACGGAAGCGATCGCGCCGAGCGTGACGCGCCCGGTCGCCGCGGGCCCGGCCGCGCTCGAACTCAGGTTTTCATAGAGCCGGATGACTTCGTGCGCCTGGGCGAGGATCTGCTGGCCCATCGCGTTCAGGCGCGCCGCGCGCCCCTCGCGGTCGAACAGCGCGAAGCCCAGCTCCGCCTCGAGTCGCTGCATTTGCGCGCTCACGGCAGCCTGGGTCAGGCCGATCTTCTGTCCCGCCGCGGCGAACGTGCCTTCTCTCGCCACAGCCACGAGGGTTCTGAGTTCGCGTATCATTCATCAAGAATATTTGTGAATCAGAAAATTATATATTGATTTTGTTTTTGATTCGGCCTGTCTACCATGGCGGGATCGCTTTCAAAGACAGTGGAGACATGCATGTCGCTTTCCCCCTTTCACCTCGCCATTCCCGTTTATGACCTCGCAGCAGCGCGCGACTTCTACGGTCGCGTGTTCGGCCTCGCGGAAGGGCGCTCCAGCGCGCAGTGGGTCGACTTCGACTTCTTCGGCCACCAGCTCGTGATTCACGAGCACCCGAAAACGGCCTCGCAGGACCACGCGCACACGAACCCCGTGGACGGCCACGACGTGCCGGTGCCGCATTTCGGCGTCGTGCTGGGCTGGGGCGACTGGGAGGCGCTGGCCGAGCGCCTCAAGACCTTCGGCGTGAAGTTCGTGATCGAGCCCTACGTACGCTTCAAGGGGCAGGTGGGCGAGCAAGCCACGATGTTCTTGCTCGACCCGTGCGGCAACGCGCTCGAATTCAAGGCGTTCAAGGACATCGGTCAGCTGTTCGCCAAATAAGCGCGAATCGAATCGCCGCGTGGCGATCAAGGCGCGGGCGCAGGCATGAATTTGAACGACGGCGTCGCCACGAAATTGCCCGACACCTCGCCCGAATACACCTGGCCCGAATCGATCGTGAGCTTCATCACGGGCGCGCCGGGCTTGAGGTCGAGCTTGCTCAGCGAGATCCAGAACGTGTCGGGGCGGGTGGCGGAATCGAAGTAATAGACGCGGTTCGTCTGGTCCGCGACCGTGCGCCAGATCGTCGACGAGAGATTCGGCATGTTGGGCGTGGTGATGCCGAGCGGCACGCTCACCGAGCGCATGAGGCTCATCACGCTCGCCACGGCCTGATAGTTGGCGTTCTGCTGCGGCACGCCCGCCATATAGGCCGGGTCGGGCTTCTTCGGAATGGCGTCGAGCAGAAACGAGGTGCGCACGAAACGGTCGGCCGCGCGATTCGTGCCGGGCAGAAAGGCGAGACCGCCCACACCTTTCCAGTACGTATCGAGCGCAAGCTGTTCGGGGTAGATCGGCGAGTTCGTCATCACCTTGTACGCCTTGTCGTGCATGATCACGAGCTTGCCGTCGATATATTCGAGGATGGCCGAGTCGCCTTGCGAATCGGAAAGTGCGAGGTGGATCGAGATCGGTTTGCCGTCGGGCAGCGGCGGCGCGATGATCTGGAACGGCTCGTGGCCAAGCGCATCGACGGCCTCGCCAACCGTGGCGAAATTGTCGAGCACGTATTGCGCCCACAGGCTGATGGCAAGCGGCTGCCGCCCCGAATTGGGCTTGCCGTAATCGGTTTCGGCGAGATAGAGCGCGTTGGCCACGAGGCCACGCTCGTTCATGCCGTCCACATTGCCGATGTCGTAGCCCGAGACCACCACGCTGCCGTATTTCGAGCGCCAGTGCGGCGAGCGCGGGCCCGCGTTGCCGTCGCGTTCGATCCCGGCCGGAAAGACCCAGAGGTTCGAGCGCATGTCCTCGGACCAGTCCATCGAACGCCCCGTGATGACGAGACCGCTGTCGCCCACGTAGAGCGCGCGCGTACAGGCAAGCGCAGGGTCAATGAGGAGCGGCGCCGCCAGCAAGGCGAGCGAAGTAGCAAGCACGCAGACTTTCAGGCGCAGACGCGAACGAACCAGACGGGACATGATGGCGTTCCAGTTGCAGGACGCGCCGATCATGTCATGGAACGCGCTTTGAGCCGTTCCAGCATGGCCGAAGCACAAGCATGCCCTCGCGCGCGCTATGCGGCGCGGATAGCCTGGTGCAGATGCCGCTGGCCGGTTGGCCGTTTATCGGCGGCTCAGTGGTGCAGATACAGCACGGCGCGCGAATGCGAGTGCGCGGTCATGCCCGACTGCGACATGCCGCCTGGCACGCCGCCCACGCCCCAGAGCGTGGCATCGTCGGCGCCGCTGCGCGTCGCGACGCGGGCTTCGGCGGCGTGCACGTCGGCGGGAAGCTGCACGTGCGCCGCGGGGCCGCTGTTCAAATCGAGCTGGGCGTAAGCATTGCCGCTTTGCGCGAAGGCTGCGGCTGGCAAGATCAGCGCAGCAACGAGCGCGGTTGAACAGATTCCGGTTTTCATGATCCGACCTCCATCGTGTTCGCCGCGATGTCGCCGGCGAAGGGCCCGGCGGCTCGCAAGAGCGGATTCTTGACCGTGGATTAATGCCAGCGCACCGGCGCGTTTTAAGCGATTTTTAAGTCTTGCTCGACATAGTAGAAAACGCCTCCCGGCGCAAACCGCGCGTGGAGACTCGAACAATGGAGGATGAGATGCGTTTTCGCACTGCTATGGCGGCGGCCGCACTGGTGTGCGCACCGGCCCTCGCATTGGCGGCCCAGCCGCTTTTCGTCAACGTCGACGGCCACTTCGTTCCGGCTCAGGGCGAGACCCATGTGGTCCAGACCTCGGCAGGCCCGGTCAAGATCAGTACGTGGAGCTGGCATAGCCCGAACGGCGCCAGCAGCATTCAGGTTCAGAGCAGCAGCGGCGGACCGCCGCCCGCGTGGGCGCTGCAGCAGATGCGCGCAATGACCACGCAGATGTGGGCCATGCAGGCCCAGATGCAGCAGCTTCAGCAAGCGGCATTCAACGGTGCGTTCGCGATGCCCGCACCGATGCCGGTGCTGTTCGCGGTGCCCGTGTGGGCGATGCCGGGGCCGGTGATCGTCGTCTATCCGGGGCATGCGCCGGCGCCTGCATCGGGACAACCGCCCGCGGTCGTGCCGCCGCACACGCCGGCAGTGAAGGCGTAAGCGCGCAACACAGTGAGGGCAGAGCCGCCAGTTGATGCTGGCGGCCGACAACAATAATCAGGAAAACTGACGATTGTACGTGTGCAAGCGTGCAGCGTGTGAGTGCTAGGGTTGCTGCCAGTGGAAACGATCGCCGCGAAGGGGCGCGCCTTCATCGTCGAGCTTTTTATCGCCGCCCGGGAGCGCTTCGAAATACGTCTTGTCGTCTTTCTGGGTCCCCGTATGCAACGCGGCGCGCGAAATGCCCGGCGGGATGGACGAGGGGGAGGCGGGAGGCCAATGGAGCGTGGCAGACGCCGCGCTCTGGGGAGAGGGCAGATCCGTGTTTTCGTTCGCCGCGGCGAGGCCCATGGCCCATGCGGCCGGGACCGAAGCCAGAACGATCAGCACGGGGAACGTAGCGTGTCTCATACGCGGTCACCACGTGAATGCACTGACTGGGCCTCTATTTTATGTCGCGGCTTAGCGAATTTCCAGGCGCCGGCATCACGCAAAGTAGCAATCCGGGCACGGGCGCGCCACCTTTCGTGCGGCTGTCCAATCCAGACGATTTCCGGTGATTCTTGCGCAAAATAGACACTATTTGGTCGCTTCGAGTCCGTTTTGAGCAGTATTTCGAGGGAATCCATCAAATCTGACGAATGAGCCGCGGGTTCTAGGAAAAGTCGTAAGGGTTTGTTAATATCGCCCGCCAGTGAAAATGCGAATGCTTCTCATTGAAGTATCCTGGCAAGCACTGGCGAGACGACCCTTCGAAAACGACATGAACAACCGAGAACACGCGCGACAAGCGCGACGCACGCTGCCGCGGCCGTTGCATATTGCGGCCTGGCTTACTTTCGCGGCGGCTCAAGCCGCTGTTGCCCAAACGTCGACGCAGGACAGCGGCGCGACGAGCGCAGCCCCAAAGACGCCTCAGGCCGCCGCCGCCTCCGGTACGGCCGGCAAGGACCAGGCGCTGCCCGCCGTGAAGGTGAGTGCGAGCCAGGTCGCCGATTCGCCGCTGAACCTGAGCACGCCGGTGAACAGCGGCGCGCTCGGCACGCGCTCGCAGCTCGACACGCCGTTCTCGACCACCGTCGTGACGGGCGAGAATCTGGCCGAGCGCCAGGTCTACAAGCTCGGCGACGTGTTTGCCGGCGACGCCTCGGTCACCAACAACAGCAACGCCTATAACGCGTGGGCCACCTACATCACGATTCGCGGCCTGCCCGTGGACTGGCAGAACGGCTTTCGCATCGACGGCAATCCGTTCATTTCGTACGGCATCACCATGCCCTACGAGCAACTCGAGCGCGTGGAACTGCTCAAGGGCCTGGGCGGCTTCATGTACGGCTTCGCGCAGCCGGGCGGCCTCGTCAACTACGTGACGAAGCGGCCGGAGAAGGACCCCGTCACGAGCCTCGACGTGGGTTATCGCATGGACGGCGTGCTGAGCACGCACGTCGACCTGAGCCGGCGCTTCGGCCCGGACGACATGTTCGGCGCGCGCCTGAACTACACGAAGGAAGCGGGCAAGACCTATAACGCCGGCGATATCAACCGCAACTCGGTTTCGCTCGCGCTCGACGGCCAGCTCACGCGCGACCTGCAGGTGTGGTTCAACGCGCTCTACCAGACGATCCGCTCCAGCGGCCAGACGCCCGCGATCTACACAGGCAGCTACACGGCGTCGAGCCTGCCCGCGGTGATCAGCGGCGGCAGCAACCTGCTCGGCGGTACCGACCAGCACATCAACACCAACCTGCAGCTCTACACGGCGGGCGTGCGTTACCAGCTCACGCCCGACTGGTCGTTCGCGACCTCGGGCAGCTACAGCAAGTCGGCGCGCGACCGCAACGAGAGCACGCTCACGCTGCTCAACCAGCAAGGCGACTACACCGACGCGCGCTGGAATGGCGACGAAGCCCACCAGGACATCTACTGGCAGGGCATGTTCGAGGGCAAGGTCAAGACCGGGCCGTTCACGCATCAACTCGTGATTGGCGGCGCGTACCAGCACCAGACCAACAACTACGCGTTGAACTCGATTTATACGGTGCTCGGCAACGGCAATCTGTATCAGCCCAACCCGTGGCGCTTCTATTCGGGCGGCGGGCTCGAAACCTACCGCACGAGCGACATCACACAGGCGTCGGCGTTCGTGAGCGACACGATGCAGATCACGAGCCGCTGGGCGGTGCTCGCCGGCCTGCGTTACACGAACTATAGTCAGAACAACTACGCAACCACGGGCGAAAAGACCTCCCAGTACAGCCAGAACGGCGTGCTCACGCCGACCTTCGCGCTCATGTACAAGCTCGAGCCGAACACGACGCTGTACGCGAGCTACGTCGAGGCGCTGGAGCAGGGCGCGATCGTGGACAGCATCTACGCGAACGGCGGGGCGATGCTGCGTCCGCTGCGCTCGCGCCAGTATGAAATCGGCATCAAGAGCGAACACGAGCGCTGGAGCGCCACGGCGGCCCTGTTCCGCATCGAGCGCGGCGCGGCCTATGCGAACGCCGACAACGTCTACGTGCAGGACGGCAATTCGATCTACGAAGGCGTCGAGGCGGCCGGCAGTGTGCGGCTGGGCCGAAGCTGGCAGGTGGCAGGCAGCGTCACGCTGCTCGATACGTGGTACGCGAAGGGCCAGTCGTACAACGGCAATCGCGTGGCCGGCGCGCCAACCTTCGTCGCCGCGGGCCGCGTGACTTACGACGTGCCTTATGTACAGGGCCTGCAGCTGGCCGCGGACGCGAAGTTCACGGGCAGCACCCAGGTGCGTCCGGCAAACAATCTGGAAACGGGCGGCTATATGGTCGTGAACGTGGGCGCGAACTACTTCACGCGCATTGGCGGCCACGACGTGACGCTGCGCGCGGCCATCGACAACATCACGAATCGACGTTACTGGATGTTCCAGTACTCCGATTACATCGCGCCGGGCGATCCGCGCACGGTCAGCCTCAACGCGAAGATCGACTTCTAAACGAGTCGATCCGTTTCAACGGGCGGGCGCATGGCGGGATTCCGGCATGCGCCCACGCGCCGTTTACGAAATCGGCTGCGAATCCGGCGTGGGGTTGCCGAGATTGTCGGTGGGCACGTATTGCTGATCGAACGCCGCCACATACAAGGCCCATTCCGGGTCGCCCAGATCCACGAGCAGCGCGCCGTCCTGCCAGATATCGTTGTGGTCGTTCGCGTCGTTGCCGGCCTTGTGGATGAACTCGCCCTTCGAACCCTGGTTCATGTGGACGTCGTGGATGCCGTCGCCTTCGCTGTAGAAGCGGCCAAACACGTAGACATCGAGCGACGATTGTTGCGCGCGCAACAGCAGGCGCTGCAGCGAGGCGACGGGCTCCACCTGATCGGAGCCGTCCATTACATCGCTGTTGCGCCATGCGCCCGTATTGGCGAGGAAGTCGCTGCGCTCGAAGTCGATGGCCGGCAGCGCGTCGGTGCCCGTAAGATCGGTCGAGCCTTCGGCCGCGCCCTCGAGCGTGGAGAGCACGTTGTGGTTGAAGTCGAACACGAGCTTGTACTTGAGCAGGTCGTCCGCGTCCGTGGTGCCCACGTTCACGGCGATGTCCCAGCGCGTGCCATCGACCGTCACGCCGAAGTGCAGGTGGTACTGGACTTCGTGTGGCCGCCGCGTGGCCTTCAACTGCGGTGCGGAAACAATCTTCGCCTTGACGTAACCGTAAGGAAGGGCCATCGCGCGCTCCTCTAAGTTCGGGTGGGTCCGCCATTGTGCCGCGCGAACGTGAACTTGCGCTTACAGCGTGCGCGCGATGCCGTGCCCATCGCTTTACGGTTGTTCGACTGTGGCTGTCGACGCGCTTTCACGGCAGCGCCGGCAGCCATCATGCGCGGTGCTTAACCCAGCGCCACGACCGCGATTTCCACGAGCAGTTGCGGCGACGCCAGCTGCGCCTGCACTGTCGCGCGCGTGGGCGCGCAAGCTTCGGGCACCCATGCGTCCCACACTTCGTTCATGCCCGCGAAGTCGCGCGCGATATCGGCGAGCCAGACCTGCGCGGAGACGAGCCGGGTCTTGTCGATGCCGGCCTTGGCGAGAAAGCCGTCGATTTTCGCGAGCACGGCGGCGGTCTGGATCTTCACGTCGGGCGACGGATCGGCGGATGTTTGGCCGCCCACGAACACGAGTCCGGCGGCCTTCACGACGCGGCTCATGCGCTGACTGGTTTCGATACGAACGATATCGTTCATGTGTCTGCAAGCTCCTTCGCCGCAAGGGCGACACAGGGTGAGGAAATCGATGGCGTCAATGCGCGGCAACGCCGGCCAGCGGCGCTTGCACCGCGGCGCGCTCGAAGCGGTCGATCGCGAACGCATCGAGCGAAAGCGAAGGCGCGCCGTCGAGCACGAGTTCGGAAACGAGGCGCCCGCACGCGGGCCCGAGTTGAAAGCCGCTGCCGCAATAGCCGAACGAGTAGTAGAGATTCGCGGCGCGCCGGCTCGCCGAGATGATCGGCAGCGAGTCGGCCGTGAACGCTTCCACGCCGGCCCATGCGCGGTTCACGCCCAGATGGCGCAGATGCGGAAACAGATCGACGACGGTCTGCGCGCTTTTCACGAGCCGCATGAAATCGACTTCGCCGTGCCGCCCCGGCAGTTCCGCGATGCCGATCAGCTTGCCGCCGATCACCACCGTGCCGTTGTCGAACTGCTTGAACGAGAGCGGCCGGCCCGTTGCGCCGAGCGTCGCGCGGCAGAACGGCGCCACGCGGTGCGTGACCATCAGCATGAGCCCTTCGGGGTGCACGGGCACCGGCTCGCCCGCCTGGCGCGCCAGTTCGCCCGACCACGCGCCCGCCGTGACGAGCAGCTTGCGCGCGGCAAAGGTGCCGCGCGGGGTTTGCGCGATCCAGCGCTCGCCGCGCGGCTCGATGTGCGTGACCGCCGTGCCTTCGTGAAAGCGCGCGCCGTGCTTTTGCGCGGCGAGGCGAAACGCCGTGGTGGTGCGAAAGGGCAGCGCATAGCCGTCGCGTTCGACCCAGATGCCGCCCGTCACGTGCTTCGCCAGTGCCGGTTCGAGTTCGAGCACCGTCTCGCGGTCGATCAGCTTTTCGTGCGTGAAGCCGTGCGCTTCGAGCAGCGCGACGCGCTCGCGGCACTCCTCCAGTTCGGCCTCGGTCTCGGCAATCTTCAGTTGTCCAGAGGGAACGAAACCGCCGTCGTGGCCGATGGTGTCGGGCAGCGTGTGCCAGACTTCGCGCGACATGAGGGCGAGCGGGATCTCGGGGAGCGGGCGGCCGAGCGTGCGCACGCCGCCCGCGTTGACGCCCGACGAATGGCGGCCCACGTAGTCGGCTTCGAGCACGATCACGCTTGCGCCGCGCCGCGCCATGTGAAAGGCGCTGCTCGAACCGTGCAGGCCGCCGCCGATCACGAGCACGTCCGCTTCCTGCAGGGCGCTCGCAGGGGGAGTTCGGGCGTCATTCACCGGCGAGTTCTCCGAGCGTGAGCGGTTTGATGGGCGGCCGGATGCGGTAGTAGCCCACCTCGGCTGGCGGCACCCTGCGCGCCTCGGCGATCACTTCGGTCACGGTGAGGCCGCACATGCGGCCCTGGCACGGCCCCATGCCGCAGCGGCCGAACGACTTCGCCTGATTCGGGCCGAGGCAGCCCAGGCCGACGAAGCCGCGCAACTCGCCCGCCGTCACTTCTTCGCATCGGCAGACGATGGTGCTGTCGGCGGGGATGCGGTTCGCATCGCGCGGGCGGTAGAGGCTGTCGAGGAACGGACGGATGCGCATTACGCGCTCGAGTTCCGCGCGATGGGGGCCCGCCTCGCGATCGCGCGCGGCGGCATCGATCGAGCCTAGCTGTGCGGCGGCGGCGAGCGCCGCGAGTACACCCTGTTGCGCCGCGGCCTGGGCGCCGCCGATGCCCGCGCCGTCGCCCGCCACGAAGATGCCGGGCACGTCGAGTTCGCCCCATGCATCCGTTTGCGGTGTGAAGCAAAGCTGCCCGTTGTCCCAGCGATGCGTGGCGCGCAGCGCCTGCGTGAACTGCGTGTTGGGCACCACGCCCTGGTGCAGCAGGATCACCTCGGCTTCGACGCGGTGCGCGCGGCCTTGCGACGTGAACGTGAGCGCTGCCGCGCGCTGCACGCCGTCGCTGCCCTGACGGCCCTCCACGGCGAGGTCGTCGGCGGCTTCGAAAATGGGCACCCTGGCCTCGCGCAGCGTGCGGATCAGGTGCAGGCCCTTGCTCAGGAACGGCCACGAGCGCAGCGCGGCAAGCAGGTGGCGTTTCGCGCGCCAGCGGTCTTCGTGGCGCGTGGTGTCGACGAGCGCGCGAATCGGCACGCCTGCCCGGACGTATTGCCAGCCGAGCAGGTAGAGCAGCGGCCCGCAGCCCACGAGCACGGCTGGCGAGGCGGGCACTTCGCCCGCGCTCTTGAGCTGGATTTGTGCGGCGCCCGCCGTGAGCACGCCGGGCAGGGTCCAGCCCGGAAT